>DATFVJ010000033.1:0-6976 GCA_035260365.1 Streptosporangiaceae bacterium | reverse complement strand
CGGAGCCGATCTCCGGGCTGCCCGTCACCCCGCCGGGCGTCCCCGCGGATCTGGACCGCC
The DNA here is from genome assembly GCA_035260365.1 of Streptosporangiaceae bacterium. Classification (GTDB taxonomy): domain Bacteria; phylum Actinomycetota; class Actinomycetes; order Streptosporangiales; family Streptosporangiaceae; genus DATFVJ01. The sequence goes on along the minus strand of DATFVJ010000033.1, from coordinate 6,916 downwards.
TCGCCTACGTGATCTTCACCTCGGGGTCGACCGGGCGGCCCAAGGGAGTGCAGATAACCCACCGCAGCCTCGGCAACCATGTGCGCTGGGCCGCGGAGGAACTGGCCGCCCGCGGTACCACCGGCGCACCGCTGTTCTCCTCCGTCGCGTTCGACCTTGTCGTGCCCAGCCTCTGGGCGCCGCTGGTGACCGGGCAGCCGGTGCGGCTGCTCCCGCCCGGCCTCGACGTCGCCGACCTCGGCCGGTCACTGGCGGCGCACGGACCGTTCAGCTTCATCAAGCTGACCCCCGGCCACCTGGACGTGCTGGCCGGCCAGCTTGACGACGAGCAGGCGGCGGGGCTGGCCGCGGTGATCGTGGTCGCGGGCGAGGCCCTGTCCGGACCGGCCGCAGGCCACTGGCGGCGGCTCCTCGGACCCGGGCGCCTGATCAACGAGTACGGGCCCACGGAAGCGTCGGTCGGCACCTCTACATTCCCTGTCACCGGGCCGGTGCCCGCAAAGACCGTGCCGATCGGCAGGCCGTTGCCCGGAATGACCATGTACGTGCTTGACGCCCTGATGCAACCCGTCCCTGTCGGCGTGATCGGCGAACTGTACGTCGGCGGGACCGGTGTCGCCCGCGGATATGCGGGCCGGCCCGAGGCCACCGCCGAGCGTTTCCTGCCCGACCCCTTCGGCCCCCGCGGGGCCAGGCTGTACCGAAGCGGCGACCGGGCACGGGTGCGCCCGGACGGCGCGATCAGTTTCGCCGGCCGCATCGATGACCAGGTGAAGGTGCACGGTTACCGCATCGAACCCGGCGAGATCCGCGCCACCTTGCTTGACCATCCGGATGTGCGCGATGCCGTGGTGGTCGCCGTCGGCGGATCGCTGGCCGTGGGCCATCAGCTGGCCGCCTATTGCGTGCCCGCCCGCGGCCAGTTGCCTCCGGCCGAGGAGCTCGCCAGGCACTGCGCACAGCGCCTGCCCAGCTACATGATCCCCGCCGCCTTCGTTCCGCTTGACCGCATTCCGCTGAACTCCAACGGCAAGGTGGACCGGCGCGCGCTGCCCGCACCGGATCAGGCTCTTGCCGCCGGACGTGAGCTCGTGGTCCCGCGCGATCCGCTGGAGGAACGCATCGCCCAGGCGTGGCGCGATGTGCTCGGCCTGGACCGCATCGGCGTGCACGACAGCTTCTTCGAGCTCGGCGGGCACTCCATCCGCGCGGTCGCACTGGTGGGTGCCTTGCGGGCGGGCGGGCTCGACATCGGCGTGCGCGACGTCTTCGCCCACCGCACGATCGCGGAGCTCGCGCTCGCGGTGTCCGCACGCACCGAGCCCGCGGCCGGCGCGGCTTTGGTCGCGCCGTTCGACCTGATCCCGGCGGAGGACCGGGCGCGGCTCCCCGGCGGCCTCGTCGACGCTTACCCACTGTCGCAGGTTCAGCGCGGCATGGTGATAGAGATGCTGGCGGACCGGAACCTGAACAACTACCACAACACCACGTCGTTTCAGGTCCGTGACGACCGGCCGTTCTCACTGCTCGCGCTCAAGGATGCCGCCGCCGTGGTCGCGGCGCGGCACGAGATGCTGCGGACCTCGATCGAGCTGACCGGCTATTCGGTGCCGATGCAGCTCGTGCACGCCACGGCCGAGGTTCCCGTGGCGATGCTCGATCTGCGTGACCTGGACGAAACCGGGCAGGGACTGGCCCTGCGGCGGTTCAATCGCCGCGAGCGCGAGACGCTGTTCGACCTGAGCAGGCCGCCCTTGCAGCGCATGACCGCGCTGGTGCAGAGCGAGCGTGCGTGGCGGCTGTCGTTCACCCAGCTGCACGCGATCACAGACGGGTGGAGTTTCCACTCGCTGCTGATGGAGCTCCTTGACTGCTACCAGCGGCTGCGCGATGGGCGCGAGCCCGCGCCCTACGAAGCCCCGGCCGTACGGTACGCGGACTTCGTGGCCGCGGAGCTGCGGTCACTCGCGGCCCAGGAGGACCGCGGCCACTGGCAGAAGATTGTGGGTTCCTACCCGAAGCTGACGTTGCCGGCCGACTGGGGAGACGACCCGGCCACCCCACGCGAGGACTACCGCGTTGCCGTCGGTCATGCCGACCTCGCCGAGGGCCTGCGGAGGCTGGCCAGCCAGGCCAGGGCCTCGCTGAAGAGCGTCCTGCACGCCGCCCATCTCAAGGTGATGAGCATGCTCACCCCCGAGCCCATCTTCTCGAGCGGGCTTGTGTGCGAAGCCCGGCCGGAGATGCAAGGCGCGGACAGGGTCTACGGCATGCACCTCAACACGGTGCCTTTCGCCTTCGACGGTGCGCCAGGCACCTGGCTTGAGCTGGTGAGGCGCACCTTCGCACGCGAGGTCGAGCTATTGCCGCACTGCCGCTTCCCGATGCCGGCCATGGTGCGCGAGATGGGCGGCGGCGGGCGGCTCATCGACGTGCTGTTCACCTACCAGGACTTCCATCAAGTCGACGCTGGCCTCATCGAGGTGGATGCCACCGAGGGCGACGACTCCACCGAGTTCGCGCTCGGCGTGCCGTGCACCCCCCGCTACCTTCTGCTGCGCTCCAACACCCACATGATCAGCCGGGCGAACGCCGAGCGGCTCGCGGGCATGTACCGTGCGGTGCTCGAGGCGATGGCGGCCGATGCGTACGGTGACGCCAGGGCAGCCTGCCTGGCCGTGGGCGAGCGGGAGCAGCTGGCCGCGGTGTGCGGCGGCACGGGCGGCCGGGCCGTAACCCGATGTCTGCACGAGGCGTTCGAAGAGCGCGCCGCCGCGGCGCCGGGCGCGACAGCCGTGGTGTTCGGCAGGGACAGGCTCACCTACGCCGAGGTGAATGCGCGCGCCAACCGGATCGCCGACCGCCTGAGGCGTCTCGGCATCGGGCCGGAGTCCCTGGTCGGGGTGTGTCTCGACCAGGGACTCGACGTGGTACCCGCCCTGCTCGGCGTGCTCAAGGCCGGTGCGGCATACGTCCCGCTGCCGCCGTCGTCCCCGGCGCAGCGGCTGCGCTTCGTGCTCAGCGACACCGCCGCTTCAGTGGTCGTGACCCGTAGCGAGCACGCCGCCGCGCTTGCGGCCTGTTTCGACGGCACACTGGTCGTCCTGGACTCCGACGAAGCCGCGATCGCGGAGCCGCCGGGCACGGACCCGGTCGCGGCGGCCGGGCCTGGCAACCTCGCGTACGTGATCTACACGTCCGGGTCGACGGGCCATCCGAAGGGCGTCGGGGTCACTCACGCCAACGTGCTGCGGTTGTTCACCGCCGTGGCCGGCCGGGCCGAATTCGCCGCGGACCAGGTGTGGGCGCTGCTGCACTCCTATGCGTTCGACGTGTCGGTGTGGGAAATGTGGGGGGCGTTGCTGCACGGCGCGGCCGTGGTGGTGGTACCCCCGCAGACGGGCCAGTCGCCGGATGAGCTGCTCAGCCTGCTGGAGGAGCAGCAAGTGACGGCGCTGTGCCTGTCGCCCGTCGCGTTCCGGGCGCTGATCGCGGCGGCGGGCGGCGACGACGCGCGGCTGTCCAGGCTGGCCCTGCGCGGCGTGATGTTCGGCGGCGATCGGCTGGAAGCCTCTGACCTTGCGGAATGGGTGGCCAGCCAGGGCATCCAGCGCGCCGTGCTCGCCCAGGGGTACGGGCCGACCGAGGCCACTGTGCATGTCACCTACCACACCCTCAGCGCCGCTGATCTCACCGGCGCCGGCATCCCGATCGGCCGGCCGGTCGACGACATGCGGGTGTACGTCCTTGACGCGCTCGGCTACCCGGTACCGGCTGGCGTGCCTGGTGAGCTGTGCGCGTCCGGTCCCGGGGTGGCCCGCGGCTACGTCAACCGCCCGGCCCTGACCGCCGGGCAGTTCGTCCCTGACCCCTATGGCCCGGCGGGCTCCAGGTACTACCGCACCGGCGATCTGGTGCGGCGGCGGCCGGATGGCAACCTCGACTTCCTCGGCCGTATCGACGATCAGATCAAGGTGCGTGGTTACCGGATCGAACCGGGTGAGATTCAGGCCGTGCTTGTCGGGCACCCGGGCATTCGGGCGGCCGTGGTTGCCGCCCGCGGTGACAACCCGGCCGGCGTGAAGCTGGTGGCCTACTGCGTCCCCGTCACGGCCGGTGCCACGGAAGATTTCCCTGCGGCCGCGGAACTCGCGGCGCACTGCGCGGAGCGGCTGCCCGACTATATGGTGCCTGCCGCGTTCGTACCGATCGAGACGATACCGCTGACCGTCAACGGCAAGCTCGACAAGCGCGCGCTGCCAGCGCCTGACCGCGCCTCGCTGTGGTCAGGCCGTGAGTATGTCCCGCTGCGAACAGAAACCGAGCGGCAGCTTGCGGGTATCTGGTCGCATGTGCTTGGCGTTGGACGAGTCGGCGCGGACGACAGGTTCTTCGACCTCGGCGGCGATTCGATGATGGTGCTTCGCGCGATGTCGCAGGCGCGCGAGATCGGCCTGCCGCTGACGCTGCGCATGCTCTACCAGCACGGATCGATCGCCGAGCTCGCCGATGCCGTCGACAGCGCGCTCGGGCAGCCAGGCGGCCGAGGTGATGGCAGCGGCGATCTGCGGCTGACGCCCTTCCAGCGGGTGGTGGCCAGGCTCGCCGGGCGTGTGCCTGATCACCAGCAGGTTAGGCTGCTCGTGGCGGCCGACGTGGACGCCCGGGCGATCGCGGGGGCGCTGCGCGCAGCAGTGGCCGGGCAGGAGGCGATTCGCCCGCGGACGGTGGTATCCGGCGGCCGGGGCCGCCGCGCGGCTGGTGCCGCGGCCGGCTCCGCCGTAGCGCTCATCCAGGTGGACGTGGGCGCGTGCGCGGACGACAAGCTCGCCGTCGCGGTGGACGAGGCGGCGGCCGAGGCGGGCGGGCGCCTTGATCTGGCGGCCGGCCCGGTCATCTGCGCCGTGCTGGTCCGGGGCGGGGCCGCCAGGCCCGCGCAGCTGATCATTGCCGCCCATGAGGTCGTCGTGGACAGGGCATCCTGGCCCGTGCTTCTCGCGGACCTCCAGATCGCCTACGATCAGCTCGCCGCCGGGCTGGACGCGGCGCTGCCCGCGCCGACGGCCTCGTTCCGCGTGTGGGCGGGCCGCCTCGCCGAGTGGGCCGCATCCGCCGAGCTCACCGGCCAGGCGCATTACTGGCTGAGCCGGGCGCCGCACCCGCCGCTGCCCACCGACCATGCGGATGGCGCGAACACGGTCGCCAGTGAGCGCAAGCTCTCGCTGACCCTCCCCGCGGTGCTCACCGCGGGCCTGCTCAAGCAGCGCCGGCCGCAGGAGGTCCTGCTCGCGGCGCTCGCCGCCGTGCTCGCCCGCTGGACAGGTGCGGACAGGCTCCTCGTCGACGTCGAAGGCCGGCCGCAGCGGGCCAGGTTCGACGACATCGACCTCTCCCGTGTCGCCGGCCCCTTCGCTCACCGCTTCCCACTGGCCGTGTGGGTGCCGCCACGCCTGGCGGCGCGTGCGGTGCTGAGATCGGTCAGGGAGCAGGTGCGGGCGGTTCCCGACGAGGGCCTCGGCTATGGCCTGCTCCGCTACCTGCCTGCCGACCCCGACCTCGCCGAGGCGATAGCGCGATTGCCGGCCCCTCAGGTCAGGTTCGGGTCCATCGACGGCCGGGCTGCGTGGCCAGCGGGCGCCATGCCAGCCGAAAGCGCGCACCCGTTCACCGTGGAGCGCATCGCCGCGGTCCGCGATCCCGCGGCGGCTCGCGAGCACCTGCTCGAGGTAGAGGCGGTGCTCGAGGCGACGCGGATACAACTGACATGGACGTACTCCGTGGCCATCCATGATGGGGCGACGGCCGGCCGGCTCGTGGCGGACTACGTCGCCGAGCTCACCGGTCTGGTGGACGCATGCCGCGAGGCAGGTGAACCGGGTGAAACAGGCGAGGCAGGCGAAAACACCGCAGCCGCCGCGTCAAACCGCCGCCGGGTGGCCGCCACGCTGCAGGCACCGGTTCCGTCACCGCTGGCCATGATGGAACGGCACCACGTGCCGGGCGCGAGCGTAGCGATATTCCGCGACGGCGAGCACGTCTCCGTGCACGCGCACGGCCACCTCGACGCCCGGGCCCCCGATCCGGTGACTCCGGGCACCCTGTTCCGGGTGGCGTCGGTCAGCAAGCAGATCACCGCGCTCGGCGCGCTGCGGCTGGCGGCCGAGGGCCGGCTCGACCTCGATGAGGACGTCAACTCCTACCTCGTTTCCGGCCGGCTGCCCGGTACCGCGCGACCACCCATCACCACCCGTCACCTGCTCGCCAACGTGGCGGGCCTGGCCACGACACCCGCCCATGAACCGTACCGTCACGGTGAACCCATGCCGACGGTCCTCGACGCGCTGCGGGGCCGGCCGCCGGCCCGGACGCCCCCGGTCCGGCCCAAGTGCGCGCCGGGTGAGCTGTTCGAGAAGAACGTGAACAACTACCTGGTGCTCGAACAACTGATGACCGACCTCACCGGCACCGCGTTCCCCCGGCTCATGCAGGAGCTGATCTTCGAGCCCCTTGGCATGGCAAGCAGCAGCTTCGACCCGTCATTCCACGAGACGTCGGGCTGCCCGGTCGCCCGCGGTCACGACGCGTTCGGCGTTTCCCTACCCGAACTCGGCCCGGCCCACCCGGCCAGCGCGGCGGGCGGGCTGTGGACCACGGCCGGGGACCTCGCGAAGGCGGAGCTTGAGATCAGGCGCGCGCACCTCGGCCAGCCCGCCCTGATCACGGCGTCGCTGGCCGCCGAGATGCTGACGCCCACCCCGGGAACCCTCTACGGGCTGTCGACGATCGTCGATTTCCCGGCGGGCGACGTCGATTTCGGAGCCGTCGGAGAGTTCTCCGGATATTTCGCCGTGGCCATGTGCAAGGTCCGAAGCGGGGACGGCTTCGTCCTGCTGACCAACGGGGACGGCGGCAGAGA
>DATFVJ010000032.1:0-3818 GCA_035260365.1 Streptosporangiaceae bacterium | reverse complement strand
GCGGCGGGCCAGCCGGCTGACGAGGTTCAGCCCGCGGCCCGCCTCGTCGGTGTCTGTGACGTGGCGCAGCGCGGGGAGGTGGTGGTCGTCGTCGTTGACCTCGCACAGCAGCACGTCGGTGCGCATCAGCCTGAGCCCGATCGGCCGGGACGCGTAGCGTGCGGCGTTCGTGACAAGTTCGCTGGCGAGCAGTTCGGCCACGTCGCCGCAACCGGACAGGTCCCAGCCGGCGAGTGTGCGCCGTACCAGGCGGCGCGCCGTGCGGGCCGTGGTGGGACTCGCATGCAGCAGCCATTCGGCCACGTCGTCGCATGGAATCCCGCGCAGGCGCGCGATGAGCAGCGCCACGTCGTCCTCGCTGTCGCGGGCGCTCAGCGCGTAAAGCAGGGTTTCGCACAGGCCGTCCGGCGTGAGGCCGGGCGCGGCGAGGTTTTCGCACAGCGCGGCCAGGCCCGACCCGATGTCCCTGCCACGCATCTCGACCAGCCCATCGGTGCACAGCACAAGCAGGTCACCGTCGGCCACCTTCACCACGACCGGCTCGAACGCGACACCGCCGACACCGATGGGCGCGCCCGTCGGCAGAAAGGCGAGCAGCTCCGCCGGACCGTCCGCGTGCACGAGGACCGGCGGTATGTGGCCGGCGTTGGCGATCACACACGTCCGGGCGACCGGGTCGTAGACCGCGTAGATGCAGGTCGCGAGGTGATCGTCGTCGAGCCGCTGGGCGAGATCGTCAAGGTGGCGCAGCACCTGCTCTGGTGGCAGGTCTAGCGCCGCGAGCGTCTGGACGGCGGTCCGCAGATGACCCATGATCGCTGCTGAGCGGATGCCGTGGCCCATGACGTCGCCGACGACCAGGGCGACGCGGCTGCCCGGCAGCGGGATGGCGTCGAACCAGTCGCCCCCCACCTGGGCGTTCTTGCTGCCGGGGAGATAGCGATGGGCGATCTCCACGCCGGCCAGCCGCGGCGGCCGCGCCGGCAACATGCTGTGCTGCAGCGCGTCGGCGGTGGCGGCCTCGTCACGGTACCTGCAGGTGCTGGCGACGGCCTGGCTGGCCTGCGCCGCCAGTTGCGTCGCGGTGAGGACGTCGACGTCGTCGAACGCGGGCCTGCCGGGCCCGCGCAGCATGATCGCGCAGCCTACGGCGCGGTCGCCGACGCTGAGCGGGACCGCGAGCAGGGAATGGTCGCGTACGAGGGGTTCGAGGTCACCCGTCCGGTGGGCGCCCGCCAGTTCCTTCGCCTCCACCGGGCCGATGCGCCGCAGCAGCACTGGCTGCCGCGAGCTCATCGCCTGCCTGCCCGGGTTGCCCGGCCGCATGACCTGGACCTCGCCCTCGGGGATGGTGTCGCGCCAGAGCCCGGGTACCGCGTCGTCGACCACCACCACGCGGCGGACGGCCGCGGCCGCGGCGTCCCGCGTGCCTGGTTCCCCGAGGCCAGGAACTTCCGCGGTGAGCAGCCCATCGAGCAGGTGAATCGCGACGAAGTCGGCGAGCACAGGGACGACCGCGTGGCCCAGGCCGCGAACCGTTTCCGGCAGGTCAAGGCCGGCTGCGATCTTGATCGTCGCGTCGTTCAGGAACCGGAGCCGCGCCCGCAGCGTGCGCCCGCCCCTGTCCCGCGACCGGACCGGGCGGACGCCAGTACGTACCCCCTGCTCATTGGCGGTTCCCGCAGCGAGCTGTCCCATTGTCGTCGGCCTCAGCGGTTGTTTTATGCGCCTGGGTAATCGGTGATCGGCACGGCATGTTTCATTCCAGCCTGCGGCAGTTCATGAAGAGCTGGATCTCGGGGCGCGCCTCGGTGCTCGCGGGCGCGTATGAGATCGCCCTTTCTTCCTCGATGGAAAAGCGCGCCGCACGTAGCACGGACCTGAGCTCGTCGCGCAGATAGCCGGTGACGAGGATTCGTGATCCGAGGAAGTGGATGGGCACGTCGTCGACGTCGGCCTCCACCATGGCGAGCGAGAACAACCCGCCCGGTACCAGTGCCCCGTGGATCATGGCGAGGGCGCGGGGAATGACCGCGCGCGGCAGATTGAGCAGTGTGAAGAACGCGACCACGGCGTCGTGGGAACCCGGCAGCCGGTCCATGTCCATGACGTCAAGCTCGACGAAGTCCGCCTTCGGCACGTTGCCGCGGGCGTGCGCCAGCATGCGGGGTGAGATGTCGATGCCGGTCACGGCGCATCCGGCCGCCACAAGCTGATGCGCGGTGGGCAACCCGGTACCGCACCCCACGTCGAGCACCCGGGCCGGCTGGTCAAGCCTGGCCAGCAGCCAGTTGCCGCAGGCCAGCTGCCCTTCTTTGTGCGGAAACGCGTCGTCGTAGCGGTCACCGATCCGGTCGTACGCGACCGCCTGCGCGGCTTCGCGGCCCGGCCAGTCTGCGCCCTCCGCGTCGCCCGGACCGTAAGCCCCGCCGGTCATGCCCAGTACTCCCCTTCGTCATCGACTCGGATCGGCACGCGGTGACATCGCGGCGGGCCGGCGGGAACGCTGGTGCGGGCCACGAGGAGCCCGCGATCCCGCGACCGCGCACAAACTTTAAGGTGGCCGCGCCGTGTTGGACGCCGTCACGCGCAATATTTCACACATTTTTAACGGTTTGCCCGGCATCTGGCCTATAGCCGAGAGGATGGCTATTCGTTCGGCTACGTTACCAGTTGTGCGATAGTGTTCGTCGCATTCCCCACTGCTGAGACGAGGTGTCGTATGCGGCCAGAACCGACCAGGCGCAGCTTCGTACGCGGGATCGCCGCCGGCGCCGTGATCACCGGATTCGATCCGCTCACCCGCAACTGGGTCTCGGGTAGCCGTGGCCGCGAATCGGCCGGACACGTGCCGCCGCTCACCGGCCGCCTCGCCTTCGACAATTCTGATCTTGCGGCGGCGGCGGACGACTTCGGGCACATCGTGCACCGCACGCCGCGCGCCGTGCTGCAACCCGGGTCGATCGAGGACGTCGCGGTGATGCTGCGGTTCTGCCACGATCACCGGATCACGGCCGCCGCGCGCGGTCAGGGTCACGGGACGTACGGACAGGCCCAGGTCGCCGGCGGGCTTGTCATCGACATGAGCACGCTGGACACCGTCCAGGTGTCGGCGGGCCTGGTCACGGTGGCGGCGGGCGCCAAATGGAGCGCGGTGCTCAGCGTGACCCTGCCGCGCGGCCTGACCCCTCCCGTGCTAACCGACTACCTGGAGTTGTCGGTTGGCGGCACCCTGTCGGTCGGCGGGCTCGGCGGCGCGTCCCACCACTTCGGCGCGCAGGTCGACAACGTCGTCGAACTCGAGGTGGTGACGGGCAAGGGGGAACGCCTGGCCTGCTCGCCCACCCGCAGGCCGGAGCTGTTCCACGCGGCACTGGCCGGCCTTGGCCAGTGTGCCGTGATCGTCCGTGCCACCTTGCGGCTGCTGCCCGCCAAGCCCTCGGTCAGGCACTACGTCCTGTTCTATCCGTCGGTACGTGCGCTCACCGCCGACCAGCGGCGCGTGGCGCGAGATGGCCGGTTCTCCTTCATGGAGGGTGCGGCACAACCGATACCTAACGGCTCCGCTGGGTGGCAGTACTACATGGAAGCCGCCGCGTACTACGACGGGACGCCACCCGATGACGCGGCTCTGATCGGTGACCTCGGCTACGAACGGGGAACCGAGCAGATCTCCGATCTCGGGTACTTCGACTTCCTCGACCGGCTTGCCCCGGCCGTCGCGTTCCTCGAGTCGACAGGTGAGTGGTTCGACCCCCACCCATGGTGGAACGTCGTCCTGCCCGGCAGCGCCACGGACGAGTTCGTGTCGGGCGTGT
>DATFVJ010000031.1:0-2201 GCA_035260365.1 Streptosporangiaceae bacterium | reverse complement strand
GTGCACTGCCCGGCAGGTTGCCATGGCGCGAGGGTCAGGCGGGCGGCATCATGAACCAAGGCGGCAACCAGGAGACCTCCATGCGCTACCGCGTGACCTCTTTGTGCGGGTTTTGATGACGAGCGAGCGTCGCGCCGTGTTCGCGTTGCACGACGGCGGCGCGCGGCTGATTGCCGTCGGTCTGCCGCCGGCGGCGCAGCGGCGCGTGCGGGAGCGGGTGGTGGCGTCGGCGCGGGCGCTTGTCCTCGGCCCGGGCGGGTGCGGGGGAAGCACCGTTGAGCGGTGACGATGTGCGCGGGCTGGCCGAGGAGCAGGCGGCGTTGCGGCGGGTCGCGACGCTGGTGGCGCGCGGCGCGGCGCCGGAAGAGGTGTTCGCGGCGGTCACCGAGGAGGTTGCGCGACTGCTCTCCGCCGAATACGCGGGTCTGGGCCGCTACGAGTCCGACCGCACGATGACCATCGTCGCCGGCTCGGGCCGGAGAGGCGACGAAATTCCCGTTGGCCGCCGGTGGGGCCTTGGCGGAAAGAACATCAACACGCTCGTCTTCGAGACCGGCCGCCCGGCCCGGGTCGACAGCTATGCCGATGCCTCCGGACCGCTCGGTGCCGCAGCCCGCGAGTACGGGGCCAGCTCAGGCGTTGGGACACCGGTCATCGTCGAGGGCCGTCTGTGGGGGGTGATGGCTACTTACTCTTCCGTGGAGGAGCCGCTGCCGGCGGACACAGAGGCGCGCCTGGCCTCGTTCACGGAGCTGGTGGCAACGGCGATCGCGAACGTCGAGAGCCGCGCCGCCCTGGCCCGGCTGGCCGTGGAGCAGGCGGCGTTGCGGCGGGTCGCGACGCTGGTGGCGCGCGGGCCTGCGCCGGGGGAGCTCTTCGCGGCGGTCACCGAGGAGGCCGGGCGGCTGCTCGGCGCGCACCTCGCCGGTATGGCCCGTTATGAGAGTGATAACACCGTGACTGTCCTGGCTACCTGGGCTGCCGAAGGCGAGCAGCACCCATTGGTTCCGGGTCCGTGGCCGCTCGACGGAGGCGATCTGGCCTCGGCGGTCTTCCGGACGGGCCGACACGTCCGGATAGACGACTACCACGGCGTTCCCGGGCGCATCGCCGCGTTCGTCCGGGAAGAGCTCGGGATCTGCTCATCGGTCGCCAGCCCGGTCGTCGTCGAGGGGCGGTTGTGGGGCGTTCTGTTCCTGCACTCGAAGCAGGCCCGCCAGCCGTTCGACCGGGACGCCGAATCGCGTCTTACCGGCTTCACCGAGCTCGTTGCCACGGCGATCGCGAACACCGAGAGCCGCGCCGCCCTGGCCGCCTCCCGCGCCCGGATCGTCGCGGCCGCGGATGAGACCCGGCGGCGGATCGAGCGTGACCTGCACGACGGCACCCAGCAGCAGCTGGTGTCGCTGATCCTGGAGCTGCGGGCGGTACAGGCGGCGGTGCCTGACCAGCTCGCCGAGCTGGGGGACGGGCTGGCGCGCATCGCCGAGCGGCTCGCAGGCGTGTTTGACCAGGTGCGCGAGATCTCGCACGGGATCCACCCCGCGATCCTCTCTGAGCGGGGCCTGCAGCCGGCGCTCAGGGCGCTGGCCCGCCAGTCGGCGGTCCCGGTGGAGCTGGACCTGCGCGCTGGGCCGCGGCTGCCCGCGCCGGTCGAGGTGGCGGCGTACTACGCGGTGTCCGAGGCGCTGGCCAACGCCGCCAAGCACGCGCGCGCCTCGGCCGTGCACGTCGAACTCGACGCACGTGACACGAGGGTGCGGCTGGCGATCCGCGACGACGGGATCGGCGGGGCCGACCCCGCCCGGGGGTCCGGCCTGGTCGGGCTCCGCGACCGGATCGAGGCACTCGGCGGCACGCTCCAGATCACCAGCCCGGCCGACCGCGGTACCACGCTGATCATCGAGATCCCAGCCGGCGCCTAGGGCGCCGGTCACGTAGCCGGCGATCGTCGCGATCACCCCCGCCGGCAGCGTCCACAGCACCAGCCGCAGGAACCAGCGTTCGGTATACAGGCGGCGCCGCAGCCGCATGATGACGCCGATGAAGGCCACGGAGAACATCGCCCACGCCCCGTAAATCATGAGCCGGAAACCCCAGAACACCGGGGCGACGGTCGGCTGCAGGTTTTGCGGGATCGTCTTCAGGCCCGGAACGGATTCGTCGCCGGAGAAGTTGTGGAAGTCGAACACGCTCTCGGC
>DATFVJ010000030.1:0-6590 GCA_035260365.1 Streptosporangiaceae bacterium | reverse complement strand
CGCGCCCGGGTGCGGTACGCCCGGAGATGGAGCTGCGGCCCGAGCCGCTGCCTGCCCCGGGTGACTGGCAGCTCGCCGCGTCGCGCGCCGAGTCTCTTTTCGGCATCCACATCAATCCGTACCTCACCGCCGCCGGGGTCGCCGAACTCACCGAGCAGATCCGCGCGCACGCCGCCGCCGTGGCCGACGTGGCAACCGCGTTGGTTCCCAAGGTCGAGTTGGCCTACAAGAATCTCGCCCTGCCCACCGACGGCGCTGGGCGGTTGGCGACTGCCCGCGCTGGCGCTTTGCTCGTGGCGGCGCTGAGCAGAGCGCCCGACCGGGTCCGTCTAGTGGAGACGCTGGCCCGGACCACGTTGCCAGGCACCGAGACAGCGGTCGCGAACTCGCTGAGCCAGGCGGCCGCTGTGGCTGCGGCGCTGGATATCTTCCATTGGGACCGGCTCGCTCCGCTTCGTGATGCCGAGCGCCAACCTGGCCGGCGCGGCCAGTCCGCTGCCAGCACACTGAGCGCACTGCGAGACGCGGTTGTCTCGGACGAGTTCGCGACGCGCCTGCGGCCGACCCTGTCGGCGACCGAGGACGCCATCTTCGACTGGCTCAAAGACCAACCACAGCCTCCTCCACCGCCACCTCCCCCACCGCCACCCCCTCCTGGCCTAAGCGGGAAGGCGACCAGGGCCAAGGGCGCGCCCGACGGCTACGTGCTCGGCGCGCTATCGTCATTCCTCCAGGAGCACCGCGATGATCAGGTGGTCGTGGAGTGGCGGGTGCAGGAGTGACTCAGACGGCGACCCGCGCCACACTTCCGGTGCTGCGGGCGCTGCTTGACGAGGCGCGCCGCAAGCACTACAAGTCCGGCGTGCTCGGCGTGCGTGCCCGCCCGGAGTGGGCCGGGGCGCCGACGTTCACGCACGGCGAGGTGGCCGTGCGCGTCGTGCCGTGCGTGTCCGCGCTCGCCGTCCGCGAGGCGCTGCTCGAACGGGTACGCGACCAGTGGCTGGTCGTGCTGACCGACCGGCCGGACGAAGACCTCGGTGCCGGAGTGCTGAGCCATCTGCTGTGGAGCCGGCTGCGCACTCCCGACCCCTGGGAGGCGGTCCGGCACCGCTTCGCTGCCACCGGTGTCGACCCGGCGCTGACCGCCACCCCCAACGATCGTGAGATCGCCATCGGGCTCCTGGTGGCCGCACCGCCGCCTGGGTGGCCACCTGCCCCGGGCGGTGTGCTGACCCGCGACCATGCCCTCGGCGCCGTTGCCGCGGCCCATCTCGGCCTGGCCGACCCGGTCATCGACGCCGCGAGCGTTCTCACCTGGACCGGCGACCCGGCGGGCGCGGCGCGAATCGCCGACCTGCGGGCACTGGCCGGCAATACCCTGGCCGACGCCGTCCTCGACTGGGCTGCCGGGCGCGCCGGAGCAGCCGGTCAGCATGTGCTGCACCTGCTGCGGGCGGGGGAAGGCCGGGACGCGGTGCCCCTCGGGCTGGTCGCCGGGCTGCTCGCCGAGGCTCGCGACAGTGCTGCGGGTGAGACCGCGCAACTGGCGCGCGAGGCGCTGATCCGGCTCGAACCGCGGCTCGGCGGAACTGCCCCGGCAACCGCGATATTGCGCTCGTGGGCGGGAGAATCCTCGGCCGTCGTCAGCGAGATGCTCCGTGATCCCGTGAACCAGGCCAACGCCGCGGCGCTGCTCGCCCGCGCCGACGAACTGGTGATTACTGCGCATGGCGCCGCCGTCGCCGACCGTTCTGATCTGCTGCCGACCGGGCTGACCGGGCGGCTCGCGGCGCTCGCGGACGCTTTGCGCGCCGCCTCAGCGCGCGCTGCCGCTGGGCAATCTGCGGATCTCGATGCTCCGCAGATCCCGCCTGGCGCGCTCACCGACGTCGAGCAGGCGTGGGCGCGCGTGGCGGCCCACCGGCTGGCCGGCGCCGACGATCGCACGCCCGCGTTCCATGCCGCGGTACGCCTGGCCCGCTGGCTGGCAGCGGACTCCGTGGCTGATGGGACGTCCCTGCGGCACCTGCTCGGCCGCCACCCCGACAACGACGCCTGGGCCGACTCGGCCGTCAACGACGCCGCGCCCGGCGTGAGCGACCCTGACCTCGCCGCCGGGCTCGCCGCCGTTCTCGCCGCCGTCCGCATCCGGCGTGCCCCGCACGATAGGGCCTTCGCCGCGGCACTTGCCGCACATACCGATAGCGATCCTGACGCCGTGTCCGGAAACCATAACGGTGTGTGGCCTGTGGAGGATCTGCTCCCCGATGTCGTCCTGCCCCTGACCCGGAGTACCCCTGTCCTCTTGCTCGTCCTGGACGGGATGAGCGCCGCGGTGTGCGCGGAAGTTATGAGCAGCGTGCTGTCACGGACCGGCGACGGCTGGGCCGAGGCGTTGCTGTCCGGGCAGACGCGCCGGGCGGCTGCGCTCGCCGCCCTGCCCACGGTCACCGAGGTCAGCCGTGCCTCCTTGCTGTGTGGGCAACTGCGCACGGGTGGCCGGGACGTCGAGGAGCGCGGCTATCAGGCGCTGGCCCGCGCGCACGGTCTGGTGCGTGCGGCGTTGTTCCACAAGAAGCCGCTGGACTCGTCGCGGCTCGGCCACGCCCTGGCCGACGACGTCGCCGCCGCCATCGGCGACGTGACCGGCTACCCCCTGGTGACGTGTGTGCTGAACACCATCGACGACGCCCTCGACCGGTCCGACCCGGTCGGTACCGAATGGGGCGCCGAGGCCGTCAAGCACCTCGTGCCGCTGCTCGACCGGGCCCGGCACGCGGGCCGGGCGGTTGTCCTCACTGCCGACCACGGGTTCGTGGCCGAGCGCCGTCAGGGGGTGCAGCGCACCTGCGCCGCCATCTCAAGCGGGCGTTCCCGCGCCGCCGTTGAACCCGCCGCCGATGATGAGGTGCTGGTCACCGGCCGGCGGGTCCTTCTGCACGAGGGCCGGGCTGTGCTCGCCGTCGACGAGCGACTGCGCTATGGGCCGCTGAAAGCGGGCTACCACGGCGGGGCCGCGCCGGCCGAAGCGGTCGTGCCGGTCGCCGTTGTTGTTCCTGGCGCGGTCCCCGAAGACGTGGATCTGCGCTTGGCGCCACCGCAGGAGCCGGCCTGGTGGATCGACCCGGTCGATCCGCTCGCCCCGGAGACGGCGCCGTCGCCTGCCGTCATCAGCGCGGCCCGGCGAGAACCTGCTGCCGCATTGCGTGCGCGTCGCAAGGACGAGCCGCCCACCCTGTTCGACGTGTCCGAGGCGGCGCCGGTCCCGCCGGGCACGGCCCCCTCAGCCGACCCGGTCGCGGCGGCCGTGCTGAAAGCGCCCGCCTACACGGCGCAGAAGAAGATCGCCGGGCGCGTGTCCACCACGGACGGCCAGATCCGCGGGCTGCTCGACGCGCTCCTGGCCGCACCCGGCCACCGGCTCCCCCCGACGCTGGCGGCGACCGCGCTCGATGTCTCGCCGGTGACCCTGCGCGGCGCCGTTCTGCACGCGCAGCGGCTGCTGAACGTGGAGGGTTATCCGGTGCTGCGCGTGGACGCCGACGGGTCCACGGTGATTCTCGACGAGGCGCTGCTGCGCGAGCAGTTCGGGATCAGTTCGTGAACGAGCACGTCTCCCCCCGGCGCCGGCGCGAGGTCATCGACGCGCTGCGCCGTGGGACCGTACCTGCCAATGGCCTGGACCTCTTCGCCGTGGGAGTGGAATGCTTCACCCCGGCCCTGGACGCCGATCTGGACGCGGTGGATGGGGGCGGTGCGGCGTTCAAGGCGGTGCGGGGGGAATACGGGGCCGGTAAGACGTTCGTCTCCCGCTACCTCGCCGAGCGGGCGTTGCGCCGGGGTTTCGCCGCGGCGGAGGTGCAGGTCTCGGAAGCCGAGACGCCGTTGCACAAACTGGAGACGGTGTACCGGCGGATCGGTGAGGCGCTGCGGACCGCCGCGTTCCCACCGAGCGCGCTGCGGCCGGTGCTTGATTCGTGGTTCTTCACCCTGGAGTCCGACGTCACCGCCACCGATCCGGGCCTGGCCGGGCGTGGGCAGGACGCGCTGAACAGTGCCGTGGACAGGCTCCTTGAGCAGCGGCTGGCCACGGTTTCCGCGCGGACTCCGGCGTTCGCCCAGGCGGTGCGTGCCTACCGCGCCGCCGTTAGGGAGCAAAATGGTCCGCTGGCCGATGCGCTTGCGGCGTGGCTCGGGGGCCAGCCGCATGTCGCGGCCGCGGCCAAACGGTCCGCTGGGATCCGGGGCCAGCTTGACCACTTCGGCGCGATGGCGTTCCTGCAGGGGCTGCTCGAGGTCCTTCGCGATGCGGGGCATCCCGGCCTGCTGCTCGTGCTGGATGAGGTGGAGACCCTGCAGCGGGTCCGCGGTGACGTCCGTGACAAGGCCCTCAACGCGCTGCGGCAACTGCTCGACGAACTCGACTCCGGCCGTTACCCGGGACTGTTTCTGGTCATCACCGGCACGCCCGCCTTCTACGAGGGCCCGAGCGGCGTGCCGCGGCTGCCGCCGCTGGCGCAGCGGCTGGCCACCGACTTTTCCACCGACCCGCGTTTCGACAACCCGCGCGCCGTGCAGTTGCGGCTGCCCGGGTTCGACCGGGACAAGCTGCTGGCGCTTGGCGTCAAGGTGCGCGACCTGTACGCGGCCGGGGCGGCGGAGCCGGAGCGCGTCCTGAAGCTCGTTGACGACGGCTACGTCGGCGAACTCGCCGACGCGGTGACCGGGTCACTCGGCGGCAAGGTCGGGGTCGCGCCGCGGGTGTTCCTCAAGAAGCTCGTCGCCGACGTCCTGGACCGGGTCGACCAGTTCGCCGACTTCGATCCCCGCCGCCACTACAAGCTGACGCTGGCCGCGGGTGAGCTGTCCGACGTCGAACGCAACGCCGCCGCCCTGGCGCTGCCGGCCGCGGCCCGGGCCGACGACATCGACCTCGACGTGCCGTGAGCCAGTTCCCGCCAGACTGGGTGCTTGCCGTGAGCCACGCCTGGCGTGGCCCGGGCGGTGCGGCGTGAGTTCCGGGCTCGACCGGCTGCATCCGGTCGTCGTGCACCACATCGTCAACACCCTGGGCTGGCGGTCGCTGCGCCCGCTGCAAAGCGAGGCCGTCTTTCCCGTACTCGATGGCGCGGACGCGCTGCTTCTCGCGCCTACCGCGGGCGGCAAGACCGAGGCCGCGGTGTTCCCGCTGCTGACCGCGATGCAAGAACAGGGCTGGTCCGGGCTTTCTGTCATCTACGTCTGCCCGCTGAAGGCGCTGCTCAACAACCTGCTGCCCCGGCTGGAACATTATCTTGGCTGGCTCGGCCGGCGGGCCGCGATCTGGCACGGCGACGTCACGGCACCGGCGCGGCAGCGGATCCTGCGGGAGCCGCCGGACCTGCTGCTCACCACGCCCGAGTCGCTGGAAGCGATGCTGATCAGTCTCAAGGTCGAGCATGGGCGGCTGTTCGGTAACCTGTGTGCGATCGTCGTCGACGAGGTGCACGCCTTCGCGGGCGACGACCGCGGCTGGCACCTGCTCGCCGTGCTTGAGCGGCTGACCCGTGTCGCCGGGCGGCCGGTGCAGCGGATCGGCCTGTCGGCCACCGTCGGCAATCCCGCCGAGCTGCTGAACTGGCTGCAAGGATCCGGCCGGGGCGATCGTGCCGCCATGGTGGTCGCGCCCGAAACCGCTGCGTGGCCGGTGCGTGCCCGCGGCGCCCGTGACGAGACACCGGGAGCCGCGCCGCCCGGGGAGGTCGAGCTTGACTACGTGGGCTCGGTGAACAACGCCGCGATGGTGATCGCTTCGTTGCACCGGGGGGAGAAGCGGCTGGTGTTCTGCGATTCCCGGCAGCTCGTCGAGGAGATCGGCGCCGCGTTGCGGGACCGTGGGGTGACGACGTTCCTGTCGCACGCTTCGCTGTCGGTCGACGAGCGGCGTCGCGCTGAGGAGGCGTTCGCGCAGGCGCGGGACTGCGTGATCGTGGCAACCTCAACGCTGGAGCTCGGCATCGATGTCGGCGACCTTGACCGGGTCATCCAGGTCAACGACCCGCCGACCGTCGCCGCTTTTCTGCAGCGCATGGGACGGACCGGACGACGCGACGGAGCCAGCCGCAACTGCCTGTTCCTCGCGCTCGACAAGGGATCGCTACTGTGGGCGGCGGGACTCCTTTATCTATGGGGCCAGGGATACGTCGAGCCGGTCGTAGCGCCGCCGGAGCCACGGCACATCGTCGCGCAGCAACTCCTCGCGCTGTGCCTGCAGGAACACCGCATCGGCAGCCGGCTGTGGGCTGATGCGTGGAACGGCCTAGCTCCGTTCGACCGCAGTGCTGAGCCCATCCTGAGCTACCTGGTCGAGCAGGGGTTTATCGACCGAGACGGGGAACTGCTGTTCATCGGCCCCGAAGCTGAGCTGCGATTCGGGCGCCGGCATTTCATGGGCATGACCGCTGTGTTTACTGCCCCGCCGCAGTTCACCGTGCTGTCGGGGCGGCAGGAGATCGGGCGCACCGACCCGATGCTGCTCACCGAGAAAACCGACGGCCCGCGGCTGCTCCTGCTCGGCGGCCGAAGCTGGCGAGTGACCTGGATCGACTGGA
>DATFVJ010000029.1:0-2910 GCA_035260365.1 Streptosporangiaceae bacterium | reverse complement strand
GGCCGGGAAACAGCCCAAGATCCGCAACTGTGTCATTCTGCCTGCGCTATGTGCAGGCAGAATGACACAGAAACGGATCATGAACGCGCCGGGGGTCTGCGCCGAAGGTGCGGCCGCCCCGCACACCTCGTCGCTGCCCCTAACCGGATGCACCGCCCGCAGCCGCAACCCGGTCCGCACCCTGCACCCCGCGCGCCATCCCACGACTGCTCAACCCCGCAGCGCCCCGGCAGCGCGCCGCAGCCTGCGGTGCCCCGATCGGTTGCGGCCCGCGGTCCTATGATCGGCGCGCCACGCGGCAGCCGTTAAGGATCATCGTTGTGCTCGATGTCCGGCAGGTCGCCTGGCCCTGCGGCGACCGCGATGGCCCTTGGCGCGTCGCGTTGCACGGTGCCACGCGCCGCGCTGGCCTTCGTGGTGCCGTGGCGCCAGGCCAGCTCCGTGCGCGATCGCACGCCGAGCTTGCGGTAGATCCGGGACAGCGTGGCATCGACGGTTTTGGCGCTGACGAACAGGGCCCGGGCGACCTCCCGGTTGGTCAGCCCCTGTGCGGCCAGATCGGCGACCTGCCGCTCGGACGGGGTGAGATCGTGCGGCTGATTCGCGCGAAGCCCAAGGCGGGCGATTTCCGCTTGCGCCTGCGCGGCCCACAGCACCGCGCCGGATCTGGTGAACGTCGTCAGCGCGGTGTCCAAAATCGCGAGCGCGGCTTCTTCTGGCGCAGCCTGCGTTGTATCCGCCCGGCGGCGAGCAGGCATCGTCCGTACTCGATGGGTTCGGCCGGGCGCGCATGGATCGCCGTGATCTCCAGCAGGTCGCGCAGCGCAGGCTCGGGGTGGCCACGCGCGGTCATCAGCAGTGCACCACACCGCCCCGCCGCGAGCAGCGCGCAACGACGCTGGAGCTGCCGTGCCCGCTCGACGAACGGGGCGAGCAGCGCACCGGCCGCGTCGAGATCCCCGAGGATCACCAGCGCCTCGACGTGATCGGCCACGAAGCGCACCAGCGCGGGATCGCCGCCCGCCCCGGATGCCACGGCAGCGGTCAGCGGGGCCAGGGCGGCGTGGGCCGCGGCGGCGTTGCCGAGTGAGAGCTCCAAGTGGCCCGCGGCAGCGAGCAGCCGGGTGGCGAGGGCGGGCGCCTGCGCCGTCAGGGCGAGACCCTCAGCGATCTCGGCGCGGGCGCGTGCCTGCTGGCCGAGCAGGGCATGGCTCTCGGCCCGCAGGCTCAGCGTCATCGCCCGAAGCGTGGTCTGACCCGTGGCCAGGATGGTGTGGTCCGCTTCGGCCGCAAGCCGCTCGGCTTCGGCGAGATCGCCGCGGCGGCCAGCGAGGTCGGCGAGCGCGGCGAGGACGAGGGCCAGCGACGTTTCGTCGCCGGCGGCCCGGGCCCGGCACCGGTCCGCGCGCAGCAACGCGGCGGCCTGCTCGGCGCGGTCGGTCGCCGACAGGGCTCCGGCGAGAATGACGCTCGGCCGCACGTGGAACCGATCGCGTTCGCCCCCGCCGACATCGGCCAGGGCACACCGAAGGTCCGGTTCCGGTATGCCGCGTCCGGCGGCGAAGCCCAGGAATATGCTCGCGGCCAGCGTTTGGGCAAGCAGCGGCCGGTCAGCCAGCCGCCGTGCGGCGGCGGCCGCCACCTCGGCGCCGCGCAGCGCGGCCGGGAGATCACCCGCGATCTGGTGGGCCCACGACCGGTCGAGCGCGAGCAGCGCACGTAACCTCTGGTCGTCGCCTGCCTCGGTGGCGGCCTGGTCGTAGGCGCGGAGGGCCGCCGCGGTCGCCAGGGTGTGGCAGCGCAGCTGGCCGATCTCGCGCAGGACCCAGGCGCGGGCGGTGCCGGGCTCTTGTGCGGCGATCACCTTTTCCAGCAGGAAGATGGCGCGGGAAAGGTCGCCCGCCCGGCTGTGCGCCGCCGCGGCCGCGAGGATGTGATCGCGCGAGCGCCCGGGGCAATCCTCGTCATGGTGCGCGGCGAGTTCGTAAAGCTCGGCGGCGGCCGCGGTCGCGCCGCGTGCTGCCGTCTCGTCGGCGGCGCGGCGCAGCTCGCCCGCGAGGCGCTGGTCGGTCCGGTCGGCACCGAGCGCGAGGTGCCTGGCGCGCTGGCCCGGGTCGGCGGTGACCGCGGCGAGGCGGCGGTGCGTCTGGCGGCGCCTTGGTGAGGGCGCCTCCGACCTGATGACCTCGGCGGCCAGCGGGTGGCCGAACGCCACCCGGTCGTCGACGATCCGCACGACACCCGCGCGGACGGCGGGGGCCAGCGTCTCCGCGACGTCCGCATCCGGGCCGAGCAACGCTTCGAGCAGCGGCACAGCCGGGTGCGGGGTGGACGCCGCGGCGAGCAGCGCCCGCAGTGTGCCGTCCGGGATCTGGCGCAGCCGCCGGTGCAGGACCTGCCGCAGATCGGCAGGAATGGGCACGGGGTCGTCCGCACCGAGCTGGGCGTCGCCGTCGAGCATGCGGGCGATCTCCAGTGACCACAGGGCGTTGCCGCCGGTGGCGGTGTGGATCCGGCGCAGCGTGCAGGCTGCCGCCGGCCGCCCGAGATGGGCGTGGATCACCTGCTGAAGCTCACGCGGGGGCAGCGGATCCAGGCGCACGGTGGGCAGGCGCCGGCCGCCGAGCACCGCAAGGAGGTCGTCGGCTGACCCGGCCGGATCATCGTCCCTTACGGTTACCAAGGTGCCGACGCGTGCGCCCGCCAAGCGGCGCAGCGCGAAGGCCAGCGCCCTGGCCGAGTCCGGATCCAGCCACTGCACGTCGTCGATACCGATCAGCACGGGTGCGTCCGTGGCCAGCGTGGTCAGCGCGGCAAGCACCGCCATGCCAATCTGCCGCGGCTGGATCAGCGCACTATCGGCCTGGATCGTCAGGATGAACCGGACCAGGCGCGCGTGCGGCGGCGCGA
>DATFVJ010000028.1:0-6036 GCA_035260365.1 Streptosporangiaceae bacterium | reverse complement strand
CTCGACGTCGCCGGGCACCCGGCGGCCACTCCGCCGCGCACCAGGATCGAGGAAACGGTGCTCGACCTCACCCAGACCGCGGCCAGCTTCGACGACGCCGTCGACTGGATTATCCGGGGGTGCGGATCTCGCCGCACCACGCCGCAACGGCTCGTAGCGGCGATGCGGGAACGACCGCGTATGCGCTGGCGGGCCCAGCTCACGGCGGGCATCGGCGACGCCCAAAGCGGCGTCAACTCGATGCTTGAGTACCGCCACCTGCACGGGGTCGAGCGCGCGCACGGGCTGCCTACAGGCAAACGCCAGGCCAGATCCGGCCGGCATGGGCGCCGTGAGTACCGGGATCAGCTCTACGACGAGTTCGGCGTGTGCGTGGAACTGGATGGGCAGCTTGTTCACTTTGGGGAGGCCAGATGGCGGGACATCCGGAGGGACAACGCGAGCGCGGCGGCGGGGGTGATTACTCTCCGCTATGGCTGGGTGGATGTGACCCAGCATCCCTGCGCAGTAGCCGAGGAGGTTGGGGCAGTCCTTGCATCGCGTGGCTGGAACGGCAGGCTGAGACGATGCGGGCCCACGTGCTCGATCACGGCACGAACCGTTGCATGACCCGCCCGCTACGGCCCTTATCCGTCGGCGCCGCGGATTACAGGTGCGATAGCCCACCCGATCCGCGGCGCTGGCGAGCGGGTTACTTGCGGTAGCTGCGCCCGTGCCGGAGGGTCATGAGCCGCAGGACCTTGTTCATCTGCTCGTCGGTGCGGGAGAACGAGGTGAGGTTCAGCGGGCTGGTGAACCGCTGGCGCGTGATCGCCTTGGCGCGGGACATTTCACGCAGCCCGTCCGCGCCGTGGATCCGGCCGAAACCGGAGTTGCCCACGCCGCCGAACGGCAGCGCAGGCACTGCCGCAAAGGCGATCACCGCGTTGATCGCGGTCATTCCGCTGCGCAGCGCCCGCGCCGCCGCCATGCCGCGCTTCTTGTTCTTCGCGAAGACGGTGGCCGCCAGGCCGTAGCGGGTCGCGTTGGCCTTGCGGACCGCCTCCGCGATGTCGAGTACCTTCGTGACGGTGATCGTGGGGCCGAACGTCTCCTCGGTGACCGCGCTGCTTTCTTCCGGCACGTCGGACAGGATGATCGGCTCGACGAACGGCTTGCGGACCGAGCCCATGTCCCCAAGGACGGTACGGCCGCCGCGCGCGACCGCATCGGCCAGGTGCCGCTCGATCACGTCGATCTGGGACGGCATGGTCATCGGGCCGTAGTCGGCGCCGCGGTCCTCACCCGGCCGCAGCTTCGCCGCCCGTTCGATGACCCGTTCGAGGAACGTGTGGTAGACGGATTCCACGACGTAGACCCGCTCGACCCCGACGCAGGTCTGCCCGGCGTTCGACAGCGCCCCCCACACCGCCGCGTCGGCCGCGGCGTCGAGGTCGGCGTCCGAGTCGACGATGAGAGCATCCTTGCCCCCGCACTCCGCCACCATCGGTGTGAGGTTCTCCGCGCAGGCCGTCATGACCTTACGCGCGGTCGCCGCGGAGCCGGTGAAGGCGATCTTGTCGACGCCGCTGCGGGCCAGCGCGGCGCCGGTGTCACCGAAGCCGGTGACAAGCTGGAGCACGGCCTTGTCGCCGACGATCTCGGCGAAGGACTCCACGAGCAGGCTGCCCGTCGCCGGCGTGTACTCGCTGGGCTTGTAGACGACCGCGTTTCCGGCCGCGAGCGCGTAGGCGATCGAGCCGACCGGGGTGAAGACCGGGTAGTTCCACGGCCCGATCACACCGATCACGCCGAGCGGCTGGTACTCCAGCACCGCCGTCTGATTGATCGCGACCAGGCCGCTGCGCACCTTCCGCGGGCCAAGTACCCGCTCTGCGTGCTTGGCGGCCCAGTCGATGTGCACAATGGCCAGGACGATCTCAAGCTGGGCGTCGGCCAGCGGCTTACCTGTCTCGGTGTGCACAAGCTGCGCCATGCGGCCGATGTACCTGGTGAGGTAGGACTTCCAGGCCAGCAGGTACCTGCGCCGCTGCTTCCAGCCGAGGCCGGCCCACCACCGGGCGGCGGCAGCGGCGCGCTCGACAGCCGCCCGTACCTCCCGGTCGCCGCTTATCGGGAAAGTGGCGATCACCTCGCCGTTGGCTGGGTTGACCGAGTCGAACGTTTCCGCGGGCCTCGTCTTGTCCTGTGCCGTCATCGCGGATGTCACGCTGCTCACCGCCGTCGCCGTTTGAAACGCGTCTTCTGGTTGCCAAGTAAAGCACCGGTTACACCCCAGCGTCTCCCGGCGTGCGAGCGCCGGATGGGGGCCACTTTGCCGCCGCGCCGGGTAAGCTTGGCCACCCTGTGACTGGACGACCATACGTGCTGCTCAGCTGCGCCGTGTCGGCGGACGGCTACCTGGATGACGCGACGGCGCCCCGGCTCGTGCTTTCCAGCGCCGCCGATTTGGACCGCGTGGACGAGGTGCGGGCCGGCGTGGACGCGATCTTCGTCGGGGCCGGCACGATCCGCAGCGACAATCCCCGGTTGCTCGTGCGTTCGCAGGCACGCCGCGACGACCGCGCGGCCCGCGGGCAGCCGCCAAGCCCGGCCAAGGTCACGCTGACCGCGACGGGGAACCTGGATCCAGCCGCCAGCTTCTTCACCGCGGGCGACGGCGGCAAGCTCGTGTACTGCGCGGCCGGGGCGTTCGCCGCGACCAGATCCCGGCTGGCCGGCGCCGCGGTGGTGATCGACGCCGGACCGCGGCCCGCGCTGCCCGCTGTCCTCGGCGACCTCGCCGGACGCGGCGTCGGGCGGCTGATGGTCGAGGGCGGCGCGAGCGTGCTTACGCAGTTCCTCGCGGCCGGGCTCGCCGATGAGCTCCAGCTCGTGATCGCGCCGTTGTTCGTCGGCGACCCGGCGGCGCCGCGTTTCGACGGCCCGGCCGGGTATCGCCGCGGCGCACGCGACCGGATGACACTCGCCGAGGTCGAGCGGCTCGACGACGTCGTGCTGCTGCGCTACCTGCTCGGCCCATCCGGCCCGGATTCCCGCTGGCTGCGCGCGGCGATCGAGATATCCCGCCGCTGCCCGCCGTCGCCGCGCGCGTACTCGGTCGGGGCGGTCATCGTCGACAGCGGCGGCGAGGTCGTCGCGACGGGCTATTCGCGTGAGCGCGACGCCGGCGACCACGCCGAGGAGGTGGCGCTGCGCAAGGCGTCCGCCGAGCCGGGCGCGGCGCGCAGGCTGGCCGGCGCGACCATGTACACCTCTCTCGAGCCGTGCAGCGTGCGCGCGTCGCGGCCGCGGACGTGCACCGAGCTGATCCTGGCGGCAGGAATCCGGCGCGTCGTCTTCGCCTGGCGCGAGCCCGCCCTGTTCGCCGACTGCCGGGGCGCGGAGATCCTCACCGCGGCCGGCGTCGAGGTCGCCGAGCTGCCCGAGCTGGCCGGCCAGGTACGCGCGGTCAACGCCCACCTGTTCGGCGTGGCTGAGCCCTCCGGCGGCTGAGCCCTCCCGCGGCTGAGCCCGTGCTGAGGTTGCGCATCGCTCGGGAAACCCGCGGTGCGGCTCGGACGCGAACCCGATGACGTCAGAACTCGCCCGCGCGGCGCATCCGCCGCGGCCGTCCGTCCGGATCGTAGATGATCCGGTAGGGAAGCGACGCCCAGGTGCGGGTCCATCGCGAAAGCCACGGGGTCGGGTAGGCGCGCAACTGCCCGGGCGGCCGCGGGCCCTGCCTCCCGCCGAGGTGCCAGGCGTCCAGTTTCTTGGCCGACTCGGCGAAGGCCTCGACCGCGGCTTTCGGGTCGAGCAGGCCGAGTGCGTCCGCCGGGCGGCCGGTATCCGTAAGGCTCAGGCCGAGGTGCTCACGGCTCAGTGCCAGGCGCAGTTCACGTGCGCAGACGCGCGCTCCGTGGCCGTGCCCGCCGGGATCACGTGGCTCGCGGGTGTCCTCGGCGTCGTCGATGACCGCGCAGCTCAGTTCGGAGTCGTGCGTCCACGATCTCCGGTTGAAATTGTCCGACCCGATCATCGACCAGGTGTCGTCGATCACGCACACCTTCGCGTGCACATAGATCGGCGTGCCGACCTCGTTCTCGATGCCGTAGATGCCGACGCGCGCGCCGCCCGCCTGACGAAGCAGGTCCAGGGCCTCGAGCCGCCCGAGCAGGTTCGGCGGCATGGACAGCCGCCCGTCCTGGTCGGGGAACCGCGGTATGACGGCGATGAGGTGCAGGTCCGGCTGCGCCGCGAGGACGCCGGCGAACGACCTCACGACCGCGGGCGACCAGAGGTACTGGTCCTCGAGATAGATCAGGGACCGGGCGCGCGGCACCGCCTTCAGGTACGTACGGGCGATGCTGCGCTCCCCGCGGGGCGCGAAACTGTACCCGAACCACCGGTAGGGGTACGTGCGTACCAGCTGCACGGCGTGGCTGCCGCATGCCTGCGGGTCGGGTAGCTGCGTGGGCAGCGGGTCTGGCGTGGTGTCGGCGCGGCGAAGGAAGTCGTGCAGCCGGTGTACCGGATTGCGGGTGAGCGGCTGCGGGTCCTCCCACCGCTCACGAAAGACGGTCTCCGCGTCCCCGACGGCCGGCCCGCGGATCATCGCCTGCGCGTCGTGCCACGGCGGCGTGGGGCCGTAGACGGCCGCCATCGGCTGGCACTGTGGGTCGCCGAGGTGACGGGCGTCGTCTCGCCGGCTGTGGCACAGGTCGATGCCGCCGATGAAGGCGACGTCGTCGCCGGGCCTGGACGGGTGCCGCAGCACGATGAGCTTCATGTGGTGTGATCCGCCCGGCCGCACCCGCATGTCCAGCAGGCACTCGCCGCCCGCGGCGGCGATGTCCTCGCCGAGGTGACGGTTCTCGCTGGCGCTGAACTTGAAGCGGTCAAGATGCGACCGCCACAGCAGGCCCTTGACGATCACGCCGCGCCGCGCCGCGTCGCAGAAGACGCGCGCCACCTCGGTGCCCGGCCCGTCGAGCCGCTCGTCGGGGTCGCCGCGCCAGTCGGTGAACAGCAGCAGGTCGCCCGCTCGCATGGCGCGGACGCGGCGGAGCAGTTCGGCAAAGTAGACCGCGCCGTGCACGATCGGCCGCACATCGTTGCCCGTCGTCCACGCCGATCCGTCGCCGTGCCTGCTGTCGATCACGGTGGCGGGGTTGCCGCGCTCAGCGGCCGTCAGGAACCACTCGTCGAGTCGCACGACCACGGAGTACCCGAAATCAGCGGGATGATCCTGCGCGCGGCAAGAACGGCCGGCCCGCGGTCCCGGCGCCGCGTCGCCGTTCCGCGGCGGCACATCTACTACGGTAGGAGCCGTGCGGCTCGTCATCGCGCGGTGCAGCGTCGACTACGTCGGCCGGCTGACCGCCCACCTGCCCAGCGCCAGGCGGCTGCTCCTGCTCAAGGCGGACGGGTCGGTCTCCATCCACGCCGACGACCGCGCATACAAGCCGCTGAACTGGATGAGCCCGCCGTGCACCCTCAAGGAGACCGACGGCCTCTGGACGGTCACGAACAAGGCTGGCGAGCAGCTTGTCATCACCATCGAGGAACTGCTGCACGACTCACGCCACGAGCTTGGCGTCGATCCTGGCCTGGTCAAGGACGGAGTCGAGGCGCACCTGCAGGAACTGCTCGCCGCGAGCCCGGCGGTGCTCGGCAGCGGCTTCACCCTCGTGCGCCGCGAGTATCCCACCGCGATCGGGCCGGTCGACCTGCTGTGCCGTGACGCCGGCCGCCGCGCCGTCGCGGTCGAGATCAAACGACGCGGCGAGATCGATGGGGCCATTCATAGCGAAGATACCGTTTCCACGAAAGGCGAACGATACTGGGCCGTCGAGATTAAACGGAAGGCCACGATCGACGCCGTTGAGCAGCTCACGCGGTACTTGGAGCTGCTGAACCGTGACCCCTTACTAGCCCCCGTAGGAGGTGTTCTCGCAGCTCAGAGCATTGCTCCGCAAGCTCGGACGCTTGCCGAAGATCGCCGTATTCGGTGCGTGGCGCTTGACTACGACGAACTACGCGGGATGCTGAGTA
>DATFVJ010000027.1:0-22097 GCA_035260365.1 Streptosporangiaceae bacterium | reverse complement strand
CGGACGCCGCCGCGCCCGGCGGTCTGCCCACTGGCGTGCCCGCCGGTTTGCCCGGCGGCGTGCCCGCCAGTGTGCCCAAATCCGTCGGCGCCGTGGCCGAGGCGGCCGCCGCGGTCGCGGCGCGGCTCGCCAGCCACGTGCCGCCCGAGCTGCGCCCAAGCTGAGCTTCCCCGCCCGCCACCTGCCCTCGCCTTGACACCCTGGCTGCTGTCAGTATGCTTTAACTATGACGATAGATAAACAGACTAGGGGTGCGCGCGGCGGCGGAGACGATGGTGGCGCGCCAACCGCGGGCGGTGGTGGTGATGATGCTGCTGCGTCGGGCGCGGGGGGCGGTGGTGACGTCGGTGCGCCAGGCGCGGGCGGCAACGGGGGCGCCGGCGCGGATGGCAGCGGGGGCGGCGACGGGAGGGCGCCCGGCCGCCGCGAATCCGTCTCGCCGATCGAGTTCCGGCTGGACCCATCCTCGGGCGTGCCGACCTACCTGCAGCTTGTCCAGCAGGTCGAGCATGCGCTGCGGCTCGGCTACCTGCACCGGGGCGACCAGCTGCCGCGGGTCAGGGACGTGGTCGGCTCGCTGGCCATCAACCCGAACACGGTGCTGAAGGCCTACCGCGAGCTTGAGCACCGGGGCCTCGCGGCCGGCCGGCCCGGGCAGGGCACGTTCGTGGAGGGCACGCTCAGCCAGGTCGCGCTGCCGGAGCTGACCGCGCTGCGGCGATCCCTGGTCACCTGGCTGGTCACGGCCGACCAGGCGGGGCTCGACGAAGACGGGATCGTCGCGCTGTTCACAAGTGCGCTGCAGGATTTCCATGAGCGCCGCGGCGGCCCTGACCAGCGCCGCGGCGGTCCTGATGAGCGCCGCGGCGGTCCTGACCAGCGCCGCGGCGGTCCTGACCAGCGCCGCGGCATCGGCAGTATCCGGACGGAGGAGATCGCGTGAACGTCATCGAGAGCGCGGCGCTCGGCAAGCGCTACCGGCGCACCTGGGCGCTGCGGGAGTGCACGCTCGCGATCCCCGCCGGGCACGTCGTCGCGCTGGTCGGGCCGAACGGCGCGGGCAAGACCACTCTGCTGCACATATCGGTCGGCCTGACCGGGCCGACATTGGGCCGCGTCACCGTGCTCGGCGGCGAGCCGCCCGGGTCGCCGCCCGCGCTCGACGGCATCGCCTTTGTCGCCCAGGACGCACCGCTCTACAAGAACCTGTCCGCGGCCGACACCCTGCACCTTGCGCGCAACCTGAACCGGCGCTGGGACCAGCGGCACGCGGAGGCGCGGCTGGCCGAGCTTGGCATCCCGCTGAAGCAGAAGGTCGGCAAGCTGTCCGGCGGCCAGCAGGCGCAGATGGCGCTCACCCTGGCCCTCGCCAGGCGCCCGCAGCTGCTCGTGCTCGACGAGCCGCTGGCCATGCTCGACCCGCTGGCCAGGCACGACTTCATGGCCTCGGTGATGGCGGCGGTGGTGGACGACGGCGTGTCCGTGGTGCTGTCCTCGCACGTGCTCGCCGAGCTCGAACGGGTCGCCGACTACCTGATCGTGCTGTCCCGCGGCCAGGTACAGGTGGCGGGCGAGGTCGACGACCTGCTCGCCAGGCACCGCCTGCTGACCGGCCCGGCCGCTGATACAGGCAAATATGCCGAACGGCTTCGCGTGGTGCACGCCCGCCGCGCGGAGGCTCAGGCTCATCTGCTCGTCCGGACCAACGGTGTGGCCGACCCGGTGCCGGACGGCTGGGAGTCCCACCACGTGGGCCTGGAGGAACTCGTGCTCGCGTATCTGCGCGAGCCGGGCGCGGCCGCGCTGCCCGGTCCTGTTCCGCATCGGGCCGCGGGCCAGGCGGCGGTGACGACGTGACCGCGCTGACCGTGCCGGTGCCTTCGGCCAAACGGCGGCCGGTGCCCTGGACCAGGCTCGCCTGGGTCACCTGGCGCCAGCACCGGGTCGCGCTCGCCGGCGCGGCGATCCTGCTGGGCGGGCTGAGCCTGTACCTGCTGATCGCCGGGCTCAAGGCGCGCGCCGCGATGACCAGTCTCGGGCTGAACGCCTGCCATCCGGTCACCGTCGCGAGGTGCGCGACGCAGCTGCAGATATTCCAGAACGAGGGCTACTACTCACCCGCGCCGACCATCTCGGGCTTGCTGCAGGTCGTGCCGGTGCTGATCGGCGTGTTCGCCGGGGCACCGCTGCTCGCCCGTGAGCTTGAGACAGGGACGTTCCGGTTCTCGTGGACCCAGGGCTGTGGGCGGACCCGCTGGGCGATCGGAAAGCTGGCGCTGCTCGCGGCCGCGCTGACCGCCGCCGCGGCCGCGTTCTCCCTGCTCTTCTCCTGGTACTACCAGCCCTTCTTCGCGCAGCGACTTGACGGCGTGCTCGCGCCGCAACTCTTCGATCTGCGCGGCGTCGCGTTCGCCGCGTGGACGCTGGCCGCGTTCGCCATCGGCGTGTTCGCCGGCGTGGTGATCAGGCGCGTCGTACCGGCCCTGGCAGCGGGCCTGGCCGTCTGGACCGGCCTGGACCTGGCGACCGCGTTGTTCCTCCGCGGGCACTATCAGGCGCCGGTCACCACCCCCACCTTCCCGCTGAGGGTGGGAGACAGCATCCCATGGGTGCTGCGGTCGTGGTGGACCGGGCCTGACGGTCACGTCATGAGCTCGCGCGCGATATTTGGCGTGCTCGGGCAGATGAAAACGGCGGTGGGGCCGCGGGGCTCGAACGGCGCGGCTGTGCGGTGGCTCGCCCAGCGCCACTACATCCAGTGGACGACTTACCAGCCGGAGAGCCGCTTCTGGCACTTCCAGCTCATCGAGGGCGGCTGGCTGCTCGCGCTCAGCCTGGTCCTGTTCGCCGCGACCGTGTGGCTGGTCCGCCGCCGCGCGGCGTGAGCGCCGCGGATATGGAGGTCCAACGATGACCGCGATCACCGCGCAACCGCCGGCGACGGGTGCGGGCTCCCGGCCGCGCCTCGGCATGGCCTGGGTCACCTGGCGCCAGCACCGGCTCGCACTGGCCGGTGCCGCTGCCCTGCTCGGCGGGCTGAGCCTGCTGATGCTGGTCAACGGGCTGCGGATGCGCGCCGCGTTCAGCAGTCTCGGGCTGAACGCCTGTCATCCGGTCACCATCGCCCGCTGCGCCGCGCAGCTATCGATCTTCGACAACGGCTACAGCGCGTGGGGGCACGAGATCCCGGGGCTGCTGCAGGTCGTGCCCGTGCTCGTCGGCGTGTTCATCGGCGGGCCGCTGCTTGCCCGGGAGTTCGAATCCGGCACGTTCCGGTTCGCCTGGACCCAGGGCACCGGCCGGGTCCGCTGGGTGGTCACCAAGCTGATGCTGCTCGCGGTGGCGGTGACCGCCGCGAGCGCCGCGTTCAGCCTGCTGTTCTCCTGGTGGTACCGGCCGTTTTTCGCGGCGGGCGGCAGCCTGATGACGCCCGCGATCTTTGATCTGTCCGGCGTCGCCTTCGCCGCCTGGACACTGGCCGCCTTCGCCATCGCCGTGTTCGCCGGGATGGCGATTCGCCGCACCGTGCCCGCGATGGCAGCGGCCATGGCCGCTTGGGCCGGGCTGGCCGGCGTCACCGTGTTCTACCTGCGGCCCGCCTACCAGGCCCCGATCGTGATCAAGCAGACGTCGGCGGTTCACCACCTGGCTCACAGCATCACGATCAGCCTGAGCGGCGTCCCGCCCCTGCCGCGGTCGTGGGTGTTGCGGACCTGGATGTCTCCCCCGCCTGGGACACAGCATCTCGCCACGCTCAACGCGGTTACCACCGTATGGACGAAATACCAGCCGGACAGCCGGTTCTGGCACTTTCAGCTCATCGAGGGCGGCTGGCTGGTCGCGCTTGCCCTGGTCCTGTTCGCCGCGACCGTGTGGCTGGCCCGCCGCCGCGCATGAGGTCGTGGTGACCGCCCGCTACCGTCACGACGTGACCCATCGCCCGGTCTGTTCCACCCAGGTGGGAGGTTCGTGATGGGAGAATCGGGACGTGATCGAGAGCGTCGCCGTGCTTTCTGACATCCACGGCGTGCTGCCGGTCCTCGATGCGGTCCTGGCTCAGCCCGAGGTCCACGCGGCGGACCTGATCGTCGTCACCGGGGACCACGCCTCCGGGCCGCAGCCCGCAGCCGTCCTTGACCGGCTGCGCGATCTCGGGGACCGCGCGGTTCTCGTGCGCGGCAACGCCGACCGCGAACTCATCGCGATCGCGAGCGGAGACGACATCGAGGCTCCCGACGACGTGACCTCCTGGGCCGCCACCCAGTTGGAGCCGCGTCACGTCGCGTTCCTCGCGGCCATGGCGGAGGCGGTGACCCTTGACGTCGAGGGCTTCGGGAGCGTTGTCTTCTGCCACGCCATACCTCGCGACGACGAGGAGGTCGTGCTCGTCGACTCCCGGCTCGAGCGATGGGCCGAGGTGCTGGCCGGCCTGCCTGACACAGTGACCACGGTGGTGTGCGGGCACACCCACATGCCGTTCGCCCGCCTCGTCGACCGGCGCATGGTCGTCAACCCGGGAAGCATCGGGATGCCCTACGGACGGCCCGGCGGGCACTGGGCGATGCTGCGCGGCGGTTCGGTGACGCTGCACCGCGTCCCGGTCGACGTCGACAAGGCCTGCGCGGAGATCATCGCGTCGTCCGGTTTCCCCGCACGGGCGGAGTGGGCCGACTACTACGTCGGCGCCACGGCCAGCGACGCTGACGCCCTTCGCGTCTTCGCCCCCCGCGACGGGCGGCCCTGAGGCGCGCACGTTCCGCGCCACGGCGCGCCGGCGGATGGCCGGCCAGCCTCAGGTGACCAAACCGACGCCGACCCGCTTGGTCGTGGTCAGCGTTCCGCGCGCCGTTCCCGCGTACGTGCCGGAGGTCGGGGCCACGTCGGCGTAGTCGCGTCCGGTGGCCACCGTCACGTAGTCCTTCCCGGCCGCGCGGCCGTTGCACGGATCCAGCGCCACCGCACGGGCGCCCACGGGGTCGGGCACGACCACCTCCACCCAGGCGTGCGTCCCGCCTTCGCCGAGCAGGTGGCCGGAGACGTAGCGGGCCGGCAGCCCAGCGGCCCGGCACAGGGCGATCATCAGGTGGGCGGAATCCTGGCCGACGCCCCGGCCGCCGGCGAGCGCCTCGGCCGCGGTCGTGGTGACCGACGTCTCGCCCTGCGCATCGGCGAGCGCCTCGTGCACGTACGCGCAGAAACGCTCGGCCGTCGCCAGCCCATCCCGGCTCGCCATCGCCGCCGCCAGGTCCCTGATCGCCGGGTCGGCGGCGGTCAGCCTCGTCGGCAGCAGCAGCCGCGGGTCGGTCAGGGCGGCGGCCGGCAGCGCCTCGCCCACCTGCGGCCCGGCCCGTTCGACCACCGCGTCGAGCACGAACTCGACCTCGGCAGGCACCAGCGGCACCCGGACCCGGGTGACCGTGTTGCCCGCGCGGTCGCGGCGGTTGGTGATCCGGGCGTCCTCGGCGGACACCGTCACCGACTGCAGCCGCCTGCGCTGGTCGCCATGGCGCTGCCGGGGCACCACGACCAGCCGGTGGTCGAGGTCGCGGACCGGCGCGTCGTAGGTGTACCTGAACCGCTGGTGCAGCAGGTAGGTCACCCGGTCGGCGAGCGCGAGATCGTGGCTCGACGGGTACCTGACCGGCGCGCCGAGCAGCGCGAAGGCTATGGTCATGTCGTCAACTCGCAGCCGACTCTGAGCCGCCGTGTCGCGCCCATCACGTTCCCATAGTGGATCGCGGTTGTTTCTTCACGGTTACGCCCTCTTTGGCACCAGTTGTCGTCGCGTGCCCAAACGCACCGGGCACAATCGCTTGGCCTCGTCCCGGCAGAGCGAGTTACGCGCGGACCACCTGGAAGGTGCGCAGCGTCGGATCGGCCGCGTACGCGACCCGGCCGCCGTCTGCGAGCACCGCGCGCAGGCCGCCGACCAGGTCCGTAGTGATGATCTCGCCGGGAGCGAGCACAGGGACGCCCGGCGGGTAGGGCGCGATGATCTCCGCGCTGACCCGGCCCGCCGCGGCCTGCGCGGCGACGGTGTCGTGCGGTGCGAAGAACGCCGCACGCGGTGACATGACCGGCTGCGGCGTGACGGTCCAGGCTACCGATGCAGCGGTGCGGCGCGGGGCGGACCTGTGGCGCTCGACCGCCGCGGTCAGCGCGGTGACGAAGCGGCCCATCGCCGCCTCGTCGTCGGCGAGCGTCACGATGGGCACAACGGTGTCCCTGTCGGCCATCTCAACCGGCATCCCGGCTGCGATCAGGTCGGCCTCGACCGCATGGCCGTGCGCGCTGGTCGCGGCGAGGAGCACCACGAGCTTGGTCGGCTCGACCAGGGGCCCGTCGAGCACGCCGAGCCCAGAGACCTGCCGCAGCCGGTCCTTCGCCGCGGCGACGACGCGCAGCAGCCGGGCGGACAGGTCCTTGCCGTCGCGGGCGAGGAGCGCCCTTGCGGCGTCGATGCTCGCCATGATCGCCCCAGCCGGGCTCGTCGTGTGTGTGGCCTCGAAGGCGCGGTCCAGCCGCGCCGGGTCAAGCCTGCCGGTCCTGGCGAGCACCAGCGCACCCTGGCTGTAGGCAGGCAGTGCCTTGTGCGCGCTTGTCACCATCGCGTCCGCGCCCGCCGCGAGCGCGTGCGTGGGCAGGTCCGGGTGGAAGCCGAAGTGCGCGGCCCAGGCCGCGTCCACGACGAGCGGGACGCCGGCCTCGTGCGCGGTGGCCGAGTACCCGGCGAGGTCGCCGATCGCGCCGGTGTACGAAGGATCGCCGAGGAACACCGCGCGCGCCATGGGGTGCGCCGCGAGCGCCGCCCGGATGGTGTCCACGGCGACGGCGGCGGGCAGGCCGGACTCCGGGTCCATATCCGGCCGCACCCACACCGGGCGCAGCCCGGCGAGGACCAGGCCGAGCAGCAGCGACCGGTGCAGGGTCCGGGTCACGATGACCTCATCGCCCGGGGAGCCCACCGCCAGTGCCAGGGCCTGATTGCCGTGGGTCGACCCGGCGACGGAGAACCGGCACCAGTCCGCGCCCCACAGGTCCGCCGCCCGCCGCTGCGCGCCGGCGAGCAGCGCATCGGCGTGCTTGATCGTGTCAAGCCCGCCGTAGAGCGGTACGTCGCCGACGACGACGACCGCCCCGGTCAGGTCCTGGCGCTGTTTGTGCCCGGGGACATTCATCGGGGTCACGGCGCCCGCCCGCGCCCGTTCGGTAAAGGTCAGCCAGGCGTCAAGCAGGGGTGCGTCACCCCGCAGACCACGGGGGTCCGGCGGGCTTGGCGGCTCGCCGGGCGCGGCAGGGCTGCTCATCCGCCCAGTGTGCACCAACCGCGCGGCCGGCTCAGTTGTGGCGCATGACCGGCGCCGTGGCCGGGCGCCGCGCTCGTGGAACGGGCGCCGTACCGGCGGGGCGGGCGCGCGCTCGTGAAAATGCTCCGCAGGTAATAGCGTCGGTCATGCCGGCCGGCCGGGCCGGCCACCTCACCCACGAGCAGAGGCCGCCATGGAAGTGCCGCTCACCCCGCTGGAGTTCGCCCGCCGCGCCCGCCGCCTGCACGGCCAGCGGGAGGCCGTGGTCGACGGCGATCTTCGGCTGTCCTACGAGCAGTTCTTCGACCGCTGCGACCGGTGGGCGGCCGCGCTCGCGGACCTGGGCGTCGAGCGCGGGGACCGGGTGGCCACCATCGCGCCCAACACCCACGCGCAGCTGGAGTCCTTCTACGCCGTGCCGCAGGCAGGCGCGGTGCTCGTGCCCGTCAACTACCGGCTGACCGCCGACGACTTCGTCTACATCGTGAACCACTCGGGCGCCACCGTCGTCTGCGCCCACAGCGACTACCTGGACGTGCTTGACAAGGTGCGGGACCAGATGCCGCAGGTGCGCCATTTCGCCGCGTTCGAGGGCGCGCGTGACGGGTGGGTCGACTACGAGGCGGCGGTGGCTACGACGCCGCCGGGCCCGCCGCGGCCCGAGCCCGGCGAGCGCGACCTGCTCACGATCAACTACACCAGCGGCACCACCGCGCGCCCCAAGGGCGTCATGATCACTCACCGCAACGCGGCGATCAACTCGATCGGCACCCTGCTGCACCTGCCGATCGGCGTCGGCGAGCGTTATTTGTGGACGCTGCCGATGTTCCACGCGAACGGGTGGACGTACACCTGGACGGTAACCGCGGCGGCGGGCGTGCACGTCTGCCTGCGCAAGGTCGAACCCGCCGCGGTGTTCGGGCTGATCCGCGCGGAAAACGTGAGCTGGCTGTCGGCCGCGCCGACGGTGCTGATCTCGCTGGCGAACGCCTCACCGCAGGCCCGCGGCGAGGTGCCGGCCGGCGTGCACGTGGTGACGGCGGGAGCACCGCCGGCCGCGGCGACCATCGAGCGGCTGGAGGGAGAGTTCGGCTGGGACGTGACGCATGTCTACGGGCTCACCGAGACGGCGCCGTTCATCACGATCTGCGCGCCGCTGCCCGAGCACGAAGCGCTGGCACCCGCCGACCGCGCCGTGGTGAAGGCGCGGCAGGGCGTCGAACTGATCACGTCGGGTGAGCTGCGGGTGACCGGCGAGGACGGGCGTGAGGTCCCCGCCGATGGGCAGACGCTGGGCGAGATCGTCATCCGGGGGAACGTCGTCATGGACGGCTACTACCGTGACCCCGAGGCCACCAGCCAGGTGATGGGCGACGGCTGGTTCCACACGGGCGACGCGGCGGTCGTCCACCCCGACGGTTACGTCGAGATCCGCGACCGGATCAAGGACGTGATCATCAGCGGGGGCGAGAATATCTCCACCGTGGAGGTCGAGGGCGTGCTGCTGCGCCACAGCGCGGTCGCGGAGGCCGCGATCGTCGGATTGCCGCACGAAAAGTGGGGGGAGGCCCCGCACGCGTTCGTGGTGCTGCGCGACGGCGCGCAAACGAGCGAGCAGGAGCTCATCACGTTCGTCCGCGACCGGCTGGCGCATTTCAAGGCTCCGCACGGGGTGAGCTTCGTGAGCGAACTGCCGAAGACCGCGACCGGCAAGATCCAGAAGTTCGTCCTGCGGGCCGGCCGCGCGAACCTGGCTCGCCAGTAGCGCCCTTCTCTTGCCCCTTACTGCGTGTTACTGCGTGAAGTCGGGCACCGCACCGTGTGGCTTGGCGGCCCGGTCCTTGGGCTCCTCCCAGTCCTCCTGCCGGCCGAGGGCGGTCAGGTCGAGGAAGTAGTACGAGCCACCCAGCCCCTCGGCGCCGCGCCCGAACGTCGAGTACGTATGGAAGACGCTGTCGCCGTCGCGCAGAAAGAAGCTGTAACCCGGTTGCTCGGACGGCTGGTCGCTGGTCTTGAGCAGCCAGCCCAAGCCCGCCTCCTCGAGTTCGGCGGCCGACCGGTAGTTGTACTCGACCGGCGCGACGGACTCGTCCAGAGTGACGTGGAAGTCGTAGTTGAAGTCGCTGCCATAGGAGGAGTACCAGGGAAACGTCCACCCCTTGCGCGCCCTGTACGCCTCGATCTTGGTGACCGGTGCGCGGGAGACGACAGCGAAGGAGGTGTCACGCGCGTTCAGGTGCGCGAGCAGGCCGGGCGAAAGCTCGTCGGCAGCGGCCGAGCAGCTCGGGCAGCCCTCGTCCCAGCTCGGGTTGAACATGAAGTGCTGGATCATGAGCTGGCGGCGGCCGTCGAACAAGCCGAGCAGGCTCGCGCGGCCGCCGGGCCCTTCGAAGACGTAGTCCTTGTCGATCCGCACCATCGGCAGTCTGCGGCGGTCGGCGTTCAGGGCGTCTCGCCGCCGGGTGAGCTCCTTCTCCCTGGCCAGCAGTTCCTTGCGGGCGGCCAGCCACTCCTGCCGCGAAACGACCTCCGGAAGGCTCATCTCGATCTCCTTTGCAGCGTCCGGACTCGTCCATGGTTGTGGACGAAGCGGCGCGCCAGAACTCATCGGCCGTGTCCTAAGTATCGGGCGGGCGCCACGCCACCTGGTCCGGTGCCCGCCGGTGCCGGCCAGGTGACGCCCAACGATTCCAAACGGCTGCGCGGCTGGCGCAGCCCGCGTAAGCCGTAGTTATGGCTGCGTTGCTCTGATTCCCACGGACGGGGCGACCCTCCCCCGGGCGGGGGTCCGGGGTCGTCCCCCGGGCTGGCAGGGGCCCCGGCCAGCACCGGCACGCCGGCTTCACCGGAACCCCGTTCCGCACGGACCGTGTATTATGCGCTACACACAGTTACCACGTGAGTGACGGGCGCCGCAGTCGCCCGCAGTCCCTGGAGTTACGTTGACCCTCGTCGACCTCGTGATTGTGCTGTGCGTGCTCCTCGTAGCCGGCGCGGGCGTTCATCTCGTCCAGGTGTACTGGCCACACGCGGACCGGCAGGAGCACAACGACGTAGCGGGGTTCATTTTCGCGGCCGTCGGCGTGCTGTACGCCGTGCTCCTGGCGTTCGTGGTCATCGTCGTGTGGGAAAACCTCAACGCCGCGCGCGACACGACCTACAGCGAGGCCAACCAGCTCGCCGACATCTACTGGATATCGCGCAGCCTGCCGGTGGCGGAAGGCGCCACCATCGAGGGCCTGACCCTGAAATATGCGCACACCGTCATAACCCAGGAATGGCCGCTGATGGCCGAGCGCCGCAGCAGCATACAGGCGACTGACATCGTCTACCTTATCCGCGATGACGTGTTCGGCTTCCAGCCACGCTCGCCGCAGCAGCAAGCTCTCTACGCCGAGGCGCTGACGAGCGTGAACGGCTTCTCGTCGGCGCGGCGGAATCGCCTGGACGCGATCGGCGAGGTGATACCGGCGTTGCTGTGGGCAGCGCTCATCATCGGCGCCGTGATGACGGTTGGCTTCTGCCTGCTTTTCGGGCTGCAGAACAAGACCGCGCACATCGGGATGGTCGCGATGCTCGCGGTCCTGATCACGATTTCGCTCCTCTTGATCAGAGATATGGAGTACCCCTTCGCTGGCTCGATCCGCATCGGGCCAGCCGCGTTCGAGGTGTTCCTCAGTCATCTTCCACCGCCGCGCTGACCGGACGTGCGGGATCAGGAAGCACGGGACATGCGCTCGACCGGCCGGTGCCTCATTTGCTCGGCTGCGGGGCTTTACACGAGATCTTCGGATTCACGCCGATGTAATTTAGCGGGCCCGCAATAATCGTGACGGCGATCGTCGCCCCCTTATTGCAGTTCAGGTGCGAGTCCGTGTAGTAGTGGCGCTGGCCGGCGGCGAAGGCCCCGATGATGAGCCACACGATGAGCAGCGCCGTTCCGATGTGCATGTTGCCTCCGCTTGCCGCGCCCGCCGTCGCCCCGGTTCGAGATGATTCATTAGCGATTGTAGCTATCCCGCCAAGGGCACCGGATCCTTGACCTGTCTTTACCCGCCGCAGCGCCGGCGGTCAACGGGTGCGGCGGCCATCTATCACGGCGGACGGGTTCGGTCACGCGCCCCACGTGCGGAAACAGCCGATATATGGATCTTTCGTAGCCGTGCGGATGCCGCCGGCCCGCCACGGCCGGCCGCGACGGGGGATCAAGCGGATCGCGGGCCGGCGCGGGCCGCACGTGATAGCTCCCCTTATGCGCAGACAGGCCGCAGAAGCGCGGAGCAGAAAGTAGATCATGTAGGGTCATGGGCCGTCCGCCCGTCGAAATGGCGGGCTGCGGGCCCGCCGGCCGGACTTTAAATCGCCGCCTGGCATCCGCCGTGCGGGCATCGCGAAAATACCAAAAAGGGGGATAGCCGATGTCGGTCGAGACGGATTCTGCCGTTGCCGCGAGTAATGGGCAGCCGCAGGCGAGCCTGGGCACCGCGGCCGCGCGAAACTTGGCCACCACGACCAAGTCGCTGCCGCAGATGCAGGAGATTACGTCACGCTGGCTGCTGCGGATGCTGCCGTGGGTTCAGGTCGCCGGCGGCACATACCGGGTCAACAGGCGGCTCAGCTACGCCGTTGGCCACGGGCGGGTGAGTTTCGTCAAGACCGGGTCAGATGTCCGGGTGATCCCGCCGAGCCTTCGCGAGATTCCCCCGCTGCGCACCGTCGACGACCTCGAGGTTCTCGGTGACCTCGCGGCCAGGTTCGTGCAGCGGGAATTCGACTGCGGTGAGGTCATAGCCGGGGCCGGCCAGCAGGCGGATCAGATATTCCTGATCGCGCACGGAAGGGTGCACACGCTCGGCGCCGGAAAATACGGCAGCCAGACGGTGCTCGGTGTGCTGGCTGAAGGAGACCATTTCGGTGACCAGGTCCTTGCGGAGGCCGGCGGCACGTGGGACTTCACCATCAAGGCGGTCACCGGGTGCACGGTTCTCGCGCTGCCACGCCAGGAGGTTCAGGCGCTGACCGGCCAGTCGCAGGTCCTGCGCGGGCACATTCAGAACTACCAGGTGACCACCCGCAGGCCGCAGAACAAGCACGGCGAAGCGCCCATCGCGATGGCCGCCGGGCACGCGGGCGAACCCGAGCTGCCCGGCACGTTCGTGGACTACGAGGCCTCGCCGCGAGAGTACGAGCTGAGCGTGGCCCAGACGGTGCTGCGGGTGCACACCCGGGTGGCCGACCTGTACAACGAGCCGATGAGCCAGGTGGAACAGCAGCTCAGGCTGACCATCGAGGCGCTGCGGGAGCGCCAGGAGCACGAAATGATCAACAACAGGCAGTTCGGGCTGCTGCACAACGCCGACTACGGCCAGCGGCTGCACGCGCATCACGGCCCGCCGACCCCGGACGACCTCGATGAGCTGCTCAGCAGGCGCAGGAACTCACGGTTCTTCCTCGCGCACCCGCGTACCATCGCCGCATTCGGCCGTGAGTGCAACCGCCGGGGCATCTACCCGGGCACCGTCGAGGTGCACGGCAACATGGTGCCAGCCTGGCGCGGCATACCCGTCCTGCCCTGCAACAAGATCCCCATCACCGGCGAGCACACGAGCTCCGTCCTCGTGCTGCGCACCGGCGAGGACAACCAGGGCGTGATCGGCCTGCACCAGACCGGCATTCCCGACGAATACCAGCCCAGCCTTTCCGTGCGCTTCATGGGGATCAACGAGAAAGCGATCATCTCCTACCTGGTCAGCGCCTATTACTCCGTCGCCATACTCGTGCCCGACGCGCTCGGCGTCCTCGAAGACGTCGAGATCTCCCGGCCACGCGAATAGCTACCGCGATCACGGCAGCAGCGGCGCCGCGGCCGCGCGGATAGGGCGCTGGATCCGGGTGCGGAGGCACCGGTAGCCCGATCCGCGTGGCCGCTGACAGCTCATTGGTTGCGCAGCGAAATGTCGTCAGACACGGCGATGCTGTCCGCCTCGACCGCCCGCAGTCCCTGGCCGAGACGCTCGCGAGCCTGCCGCAGGAGCTTGAGTGCGTTGGTGGAGGTGCTCGGCGTGGCGCTGCGATCGGGATCGGCCCCGTGCTCCTCGATGAGGTGCGCCTGCAGCGCCGCAGCGACCTCGTCGGCCGCCTTGAGCGCTTGGTAGATGGCCCGTTCCTGCGCGATGTCGTCAACCATGGGGCGAGTATCCCGCGCAGCGGTCGCCGGCACACCGGTTGACGTCACCCACGCGGGCTGGCGGCGGGCCGCCGGCCGCGGGCCGGTTCCGCACCCTACCCGATCCGGCCCGTGATGGGTGTGCCGAGCTCGACCGTGCGGCCGACCGTGCAGAGCCGGTCGTGCGACTTGCGCACGACGTCCGGCAGCAGCGCCCTGGCCTGGTCGCCCTGCTCACCGCCGGGAAACGTGATCTTGAACGTCACCTCGATGCCGGTGAGGCGGTTGCCCTCGGCGTCGCGTACCTTGTCCGCGTCGACCTGAACCTCGAACGACTCGGGTTCGGCCCGGCGCGCCGTCAGGATGTCGACGTCGATCGCCGTGCAGCCGCCGATCGCGGCCAGCAGCAGCTCGGTGGGTGTGAAGTCGGTACCGTCGCCGGTGCCGAACCCGATCCGGCCGCCGCGGTCGTTGACCGCGGCGAACCGGCCGCTGCCGAGGCGCTCGACGGTCACGTTGCGGTGTGCAGAACCAGTCGCCATACCCATACCCTGCCAGATGGCCAGGCCGCGGCCGCGCGGGCGGCCTGGCCGTACCCCAACGACCGCGCGGTCGCGCCCGCTCAGGCGCCACCCCGGCGGCGCTGCGGTGGTCAGCCGTCACACAGGGCAAGCAGTTTGATCACGGTCGCCCAGTTGCGCGCCGTGCCCGCCATGCCCGGCCCTTCCGGGTTTCCCATGCGGACGAGCTGCGCCGCAAGCTCGCTGCGCCCGTAGCCGTCCGGGG
Source organism: Streptosporangiaceae bacterium (assembly GCA_035260365.1). GTDB lineage: Bacteria > Actinomycetota > Actinomycetes > Streptosporangiales > Streptosporangiaceae > DATFVJ01. The sequence continues at coordinate 7,838 of DATFVJ010000027.1, read as the reverse complement.
TGTGCAGGAACAGCGTGCGCCCGACGACCTGCGCCGTGTCGCGGCCGCCTTTCTGCTGGGCCTGCCGCTGCGCGGCGGCCACACCGCCCACCATGCCGGGGCCAGGGTCCTCGCTCAGGAACGTGGCGTGAATCAGCTTCGGATTGGTCTCGCCCGGATACGGATTGTCGCCTATCGCCCGCGCGAGGTCCTCGCGGGACAGCACGACGACCCGTGCCCGCACGCCCAGGTTCGCGGCGATGGCCTCCTCGAAGGTCGCCGCGAGCGCGGCGGTGTCCGTCTCCGTCGTGGTGAAGAGCACGTTGCCGCTTTGTATGTAGGTCGTGACCTCGGTGTGCCCCAGCCCGGTGGCGACCTCGCGCAGGTCCGCCATGGTGACCTTGTTGTGGCCGCCGACGTTGATGCCACGCAGGAGGGCGACGTGGGTGGGCACGACGCCATCCTGGCAGAGTCGCCGCGGCCGCGCACGGAGCGCGCCGTCCAGCCGGACCGGTGTGCGGCCCGCTCGGCGTCACTCGCCGTACTCGGCGCGAAGCTCGCTCGCGGCGCGCGTCATCGACTGGAGCTTGCCGAAGGCGGCGTCGCGCGGCAGATACTTCATGCCGCAGTCGGGAGCGAGCACCAACCGCTGCGGCGGCACGTACGCCAAGGCCCGCCGAACCCGCGCCGCGACCTGGTCAGGCGTCTCGACGGTGGCATCGGACAGGTCAAGAACGCCAAGGATGATCGTCTTTCCGTCCAGCGCGGACAGCACGCCGCAGTCGAGATTCGACTGTGCGGTCTCGATCGAGATCTGATCGCACCGGGCGGCCGCGAGCTCAGGCAGGAACGAATAACCGGCCGGCCGGTCGTGGATGATGGCCGCGTAGCCGAAGCACAGGTGCACGGTCGTCGTTCCGTCGGCCCCGTCGAGCGCGCGGTTGAGCACCGCCACGCCGTACTGGCGTGCCTTTTCCGGGCGCGCCTGCAGGTAGGGCTCGTCGATCTGCACGATGTCCGCGCCGGCCGCGAACAGGTCCTTGATCTCCCCGTTCACCGCCTCGGCGTACGCGAAGGCCAGGGATTCCTGGTCGGGGTAGTAGTCGTTCTGCGCCTGCTGTGACATCGTGAACGGCCCCGGCACCGTGATCTTGATGGTTCTGTCCGTGGCGGCCCGCAGGAACCGGAGGTCCGCTGTTTCGACCGGGTGGCGCCGCCGGATCGGGCCGACCACCCGCGGCACCGGGTTCGGGTGACCGCTCCGGTCGAGCGCGGTGCCAGGATTGTCGATGTCGACCCCCTCGAGCGCCGTCGCGAAGCGGTTCGAGTAGCTCTCGCGGCCGATCTCACCATCAGTGATGACGTCCAGGCCGGCCAGTTCCTGGTCCCTGATCGCCAGCCGGGTCGCGTCCCGCTGGGCTTGCTCAAGGAACTGCGCCCCGACGCGCCACAGCTCACGCGCGCGCACCCGCGGTGGGAACCTGCCCGCCAGCCGCTGCCTGTCGATCAGCCAGTCGGGCTGCGGATAGCTGCCAACAAGTGACGTGGGAAAGAGCATGTCCGGCCTCCGTCCGATCGGTCTATCACACCGGGCCCGTGCCACCGGCGATGGCGCCGATCCCCGCGTGAGCCGTTAGGTATCGTGGTCGGCCGCCTGGCCGAGCCGGCGCGCCTCGGACCTAGTAGACTCCTTCCGCCGAGGGCAACCTGGAATATCGAGCCGGGACACCGGTTGTAGGTATGCTGACGTGCTGGCCGCCAGCCGCGCCCGCGGTTGCCGGCCGAGGCGGCGGAGTAGCTCAGTCAGGCAGAGCAAGCGGCTCATAATCGCTGTGTCGCCGGTTCAAGTCCGGCCTCCGCTACAAGCCCGCTGGTTCCACCCGGATCCAGCGGGCGCGACCGGCCATCCGAGCCAGTACGCCCGTCCATCCGAACAAGAGAGAGGCACGCCATCGTGGCTGCCACCGACGTCAGGCCGAAGATCACCCTGGCCTGCCAGGAGTGCAAGCACCGCAACTACATCACCCGCAAGAACCGGCGCAACGACCCGGACCGGCTGGAGATCAAGAAGTACTGCCCGAACTGCCGTAAGCACCAGCCGCACCGCGAGACCCGCTAACCGCGGCACCCTTGTCAGCCCAGGCCGAACGGCGTTCTGTTACGGTCGCATGGTGCGGTACGTGGCGCCCCGCCGCGGCGCGGCGCGGGTGCGCCGGGCACCGCTTTGCCGGATGACGGCACGCACCTGATCGCCGCGCCCGGCCGGCGCCGGGTCACCTGGTCTCGCGGAGGGCTGAATGGGAATCAACCGGGACTTTGTTGGCCGCACGTACCCGCCGACCGAGCCGTACGAGGTCAGCCGCGTGAAGATCGCCGAGTTCGCGGCCGCGATCGGCGATCCCAATCCGCTGTACCGCGACCGCGAGGCGGCGCGGACGGCGGGTCACAGGGACGTGCCCGCGCCGCCGACGTTCCCGATCGTGATCAGCACGGCCGGCAGCGCGCGGGCGGTCATGGATCCGGGCCTTGGCGTCAACTACGCCATGGTCGTGCACGGCGAGCAGCGATTCGAGTACAGCCGCCCGCTCTACGCCGGCGACGTCGTCACCTGCCAGTCCACCATCTCCGACATCCGTGCCGCGGGCCGCAACGTGCTGCTTAGGACGCAGACCGAGATAAAGACCGTCGAGGGCGAGCACGTCTGCACCGCGCATTCCACGCTCGTGGAGCGCGGCGCGGCCGGGACCTGAAAGGGTGGCAGGGATATGACCGCGAACGTCAGGTACGGCGACGTCGAGCCAGGGACCGCACTGGAGCCGCGGACCTACCCCGTGCGGCGGCTCGATCTGATCAAGTACGCGGGCGCCTCCGGCGACTTCAACGTGATCCACTGGAACGAGCGGATCGCGACGTCGGTCGGTCTGCCGAACGTGATCGCGCACGGGATGTTCACCATGGCGCAGGCGGGCAGGTACGTGGCCGACTGGGTCGGCGACCCCGGTGCCGTGCTCGACTTCAGCGTCAGGTTCTCCGCTCCCGTGGTGGTCCCGGACGACGACAAGGGCGCGACCATCGACGTCGCGGGGAAGATAGAGGAAAAGCTGGACGACAACCGGGTCGTGATCGGCCTGACGGCCAGGTCCGGTGAGTCCAAGGTGCTCACTCGCGCCCGCGCGGTCGTCAAGCTGGCCTGACGCTGGTGGCGGTGACCGGCGCGGGTGGCGAACCGGCCGCGCACGTCGGCCGGGGCTGGGCCGGCCGCGTTCAGCCGGGCGAGGCGTCAGGTGCCGCGCGCGGCGGCGAGGTCCGGCTAGCCGGCTATACCACCCTCCGGCTTGGCGGCCCCGCGCGCGCGTTCGCCGAGGCGCGCACCGAGCCGGACGTGGTCAGCGCCGTGCGGTGCGCCGACGCGGCCGGTGTGCCGGTGCTCGTGCTCGGCGGCGGGTCCAATCTGGTCGTCGCGGACGAGGGCTTCCCCGGCACCGTCGTGCACGTCGCCACGCGTGGCGTCGAGATCAGGCGCGACCGCGACGACGTGCTGCTGACCGCCGCCGCGGGGGAGGACTGGGACGCCATCGTCGCGCGCTGCGTGGCCGGCGGGCTGGCCGGGGTGGAGTGCCTGGCGGGCATTCCCGGCCTGGCCGGCGCCACCCCGATCCAGAACGTCGGCGCCTACGGGCAGGATGTGGCGCAGACCGTCACCGCGGTGCGCGCATTCGACCGTGCCGCCGGCGACGTGGTCACGCTGGACGCCGCCGCGTGCGGGTTCGGCTACCGCACGAGCATGTTCAAGCGCGGGCCCGGCCGGTTCGTCGTGCTCGAGGTGACGTTCAACCTGAGTCCCGAACGGCTGTCGCGGCCGATTCGTTACGCCGAACTCGCGTCCTCGCTCGGGGTCGCGGCCGGGCAGCGGGTACCCCTGGGCGAGGTCCGCGACGCCGTCCTTGACCTGCGCCGCGGCAAGGCCATGGTGCTCGACCCGGCCGATCCGGATACCAGCAGCGCCGGCTCGTTCTTCACCAACCCCGTGCTCGGCCCCGATCAGTTCGCCGCGTTCGAGGCCGTGGTGCGCCGCAGGCTCGGCCCGGGCGCTGCGATCCCACGGTTTCCCGCGCCCGGCGGCGTCAAGGTGCCGGCCGCGTGGCTCATCGAGCGAGCGGGTTTCCGCAAGGGCTACGCGGCGTGGGGCGCCCGGATCTCGTCCAGGCACACGCTCGCGCTCACCAACCCGGGCGGTGCGACCGCCGCCGGGCTGGTCGCCCTCGCCCGTGAGATCAGGGACGCGGTCCGCGACGCCTTCGGCGTCACGCTCGTCCCCGAACCCGTCCTCGTCGGCGTCCACCTGTAACGGCGCCCGGCTGTGACACGCCCGCGCTGGGCCGTGACCAGGCCTGGCCGTGACCCAGTTATCCACAGGCCCGTTTTCTGTCCACAGACCTGGCCACCCGGTTCCCCGCGCCACGGCAACCCGGAAGAATCACAAGTAGGGCAACGCCCCCAGGGCGGGTGGGTCCTGTATTGAGGGCGGATCCTGCACGGGGGGCGGATCCTGCACGGGAGGCGGGTCCTGCCCACAGGGCGGGTCCTGCGCGGGCGGGGCGTCCTGGAGGGATGGGGCGTCGTGAGCGGAGGGGGCGGCGAGCCAGGAGTCGATTCCGGCCAGTAGGCGGGCCCGGACGTCGCTCGGCGCGGCCGACCCGGCCACCGACACGCGGGCAAGGTCGGCGAGTTCCGGGTCGGTGCACAGGTGCGCGCGCCTGGCGAGGTCATACTGCACGCCGAGCCTGGCACCAAAAAGCAGCGGGTCGTCGGCGCCGAGCGCGATGTTCACCCCCGCATCTCGCAGCGTCCGCAGCGGCACGTCTTCCGCCCGGGTGGCCACGCCAAGTGCCACGTTGGACGTCGGGCATACCTCGAGAATGGTGCCCCGGGCGGCGAGCAGGCGCGTCAGGGCGGGATCATCCACGGCGCGCACACCGTGGCCGATCCGGTCCGCGTTCAGTTGCTCGACGCACGCCTGCACGCTGGCGGCCCCGGCAAGCTCACCGCCGTGCGGAACGGCGAGCAGGCCAGCGCGGGCGGCGATGCGGAACGCGGGGGCGAACTCGGCGGCCGCGCCCCGGCGCTCGTCGTTGCTGAGGCCGAACCCGACCACGCCTCGCCCGGCGTACCGCCCGGCGAGCCTGGCCAGGGTCCTTGCGTCAAGCGGGTGCCTGGTCCGGTTCGCCGCGATGATCACGCCGATGCCGACACCGGTCGCATCGGATGCCTGCGCTGCCGCATCGAGTACCAGCTCAACGGTTGGGGTCAGGCCGCCGAACCGGTGCGCGTAGCCGGACGGGTCGACCTGGATCTCCAGCCATCCGGAGCCCTCGTCCCGTTCGTCCTGCGCGGTCTCGCGCAGCAGCCGGTACACGTCCGCCGGGGTCCGCAGGACCGAGCGCGCGATGTCGTACAGCCGCTGGAACCGGAACCAGCCGCGTTCGTCCGTGCCGCGCAGGTGGAGCGGCCGGTCCGCGGTGAGCGCTTCTGGCAGTCCGACGCCGTGCTCGCGGGCGAGTTCGAGCAGCGTGGAGTGCCGCATCGCGCCCGTCAGGTGCAGGTGCAGGTGCGCCTTTGGCAGCGCGTGAACCGGCCGCCCGGCCCTGTCACCTCCGCCGGGCTCCCGGCGGTGTGTCATGAATCAGCGAGCCGCGGCGAGCAGTTTGGCCATCCGGGTGATCCCTTCCACGAGATCGCCGTCGCCGAGCGCGCAGGACAGCCGGAAGTAGCCCGGTGTGCCGAAGGCCTCGCCAGGAACCACCGCGACCTCCGCCTCGGCCAGGATCAGTTCGGCGAGCGCGGCGCTGCTGTCCGGCCTGGTGCCGCGAATCTCCTTGCCGATCAGGCCCTTGACGGACGGGTAGCAGTAGAAGGCGCCCTTCGGCTGCGGGCAGGTGACACCCTCGATCTCGTTCAGCATCCTGGTCATGACGAGCCGGCGCCGATTGAAGGCCACGCGCATGACCGCGCTCGCGGACAGATCGCCAGTGACCGCGGCGAGCGCGGCCGCCTGCGCGACGTTGCACACGTTCGATGTCGCGTGCGACTGCAGGCTCGCGGCGGCCTTGATGACATCGGCTGGCCCGATGATCCAGCCGACCCGCCAGCCGGTCATCGCGTACGTCTTCGCGACGCCGTTGACCACCAGGCAGCGATCGCTCAGTTCCGGCACCTCGACCGGCATCGACACGAACTTCGCGTCGTCGTAGACCAGGTGCTCGTAGATCTCGTCGGTGAGCACCCAGATCCCGCATGCCGCGGCCCAGCGGCCGATCTCGGCCACGAGCGCCGGCGGGTAGACCGCGCCGGTCGGGTTGGACGGTGACACGAAAAGCAGCGCCTTGGTGCGTTCGCTGCGGGCGGCTTCGAGCTGGGCGACCGACGCCAGGTAACCGCTCAGCTCATCGGTCAGCACCGGGACGGGGATCCCGCCTGCCAGCCTGATCGACTCCGGGTAGGTGGTCCAGTAGGGTGCGGGCAGCAACACCTCGTCGCCCGGGTCGAGCAGCGCCGCGAACGACTGGTAGACCGCCTGCTTACCGCCATTGGTGACGAGGACCTGGCCGCGCTCGACGTGGTAGCCGGAGTCGCGCGCGGTCTTCGCCGCGATCGCGTCTCTCAGCTCCGGCAGGCCCGCCGCGGGGGTGTACTTGTGGAAGCGCGGTTCGCCGCAGGCCCGTTGGGCGGCCGCGACGATGTAATCGGGAGTTGCGAAGTCCGGCTCGCCCGCGCCGAACCCGATCACCGGCCGCCCGGCCTCCTTCAGCGCCTTGGCCTTGGCGTCCACGGCCAGCGTCGCGGATTCCGAGATCGCGGATACCCGCGCCGATATGCGGGAAAGCTGCGTAGGCATACCACCTATGGTGTCATCTCACCGTCGCGCTCTGCCCGCGTTCCGCTGCTGTCGGCGGCCAGTTCGGCGAACATCTGCGGAGGGGCCGGGGCGCCCGCCGTCAGGGCCGCGATTCCCGTGTGACGGCGCCAGGGACGGCGCCAGGGACGGCTCCCGAGGGTTCCGCAGATCTGCTGTGGCACGCGCCGCGCATGGCCGTTGGGGCTGTGCTGCCTCGCGGGGCGACCCCCATTGGCGCGGCCGTGGGGTGGAGCCCCGGGCTGGCCGAGCCCCCCGCACCGATGGAATGCCGCATCCGCGGCAGCCGTCAGGGATCGTTGTTCTGCCACTGAGTTCGACGGCGCGCCGCTCCACAACGTACACTTGCGCCGCTGGCAGTCCACTGCATGGCCGCCGCATGTCTGCGGTCGGCCGGGCGCGGCTGTCTGTACGGTTCACGACGGTACGGTTCACGACGTCGCCGGTACGTTGAAAACTAAAGGGCAGTAGCTCAATTGGCTAGAGTCCCGGTCTCCAAAACCGGCGGTTGGGGGTTCGAGTCCCTCCTGCCCTGCGAGTGCGGCTCGGGTGTGAATTTCAGGCTCAGTTAAGTGCGGCTCAGGTGAGGACATGGCGACTCAGACACGCGGTTCGGCCGGCGAGCGGCGAGGCGGCTCTGGACCCAAGAAGGGTTCACGTACGACGCCTGCGCTGTTCGTCCGCCAGGTCGTCGCCGAACTCCGCAGGGTCATCTGGCCGACCCGCCGTGAGCTGATCACGTACACGACCGTGGCGCTCGTATTCGTGCTCATCATGGTCGGGATAGTCACGGGCCTGGACTACCTGCTCACGAAGGCCGTGCTCGGAATCTTCGGCTGAAGCCGCGGGTTGGCCGGGACGGGGCAGCGCAGCCTGATCACGCGGGAGCAAGCCAAAGCTCGGCTGTGCCGCCGCCGCCAGCGGCGGCGGCGCAGCCATACGGACC
>DATFVJ010000026.1:0-2731 GCA_035260365.1 Streptosporangiaceae bacterium | reverse complement strand
GGGGGCATGAGCAGTGAGGCGGCGCACTTCCGTGGAACACCCGGCAGCCCCAGGGCTGACGGCTTGTCTGTGGTCACCGAACTGGGGCATGAGGTGTTCCAGATCGACACCCGGATGGCGGGATACGAGGGCATCACCGCGGGCTATCTCATCCGCGCCGACCGGCCCTGTCTCGTCGAGACGGGCACCGGGCCCTCCGCGCCGGTCGTCCGTGACGCACTCGCCGCTCTCGGTGTCGGGCCCGGCGAACTCGCGACGGTCGTGGTCACGCATATCCACCTCGACCACGCGGGCGGAGCGGGCGACATCGCCGGGATGTTCCCGCACGCGGAAGTGGTCGTACACGAACGGGGCGCGCGGCACCTGGTGGACCCGAGCCGGCTGATGAGCAGCGCCCGCATGGTCTACGGTGACGCGCTCGACGAGTTGTTCGGCGAGCTCACACCGACCCCGGCGGCCCGCATCCGGGCGGTGGCGGAAACCGGCACGATCGACCTGGGTGGCGGCAGGCGCCTGGACAGCCACTACTCCCCCGGTCACGCCAAACACCACGTGGGCCTGCTCGACTCGGAAAGCGGAGACCTGTACGTCGGCGACGCCGCGGGTGTCTACATTCCGGAGACCGCGGATCTGCGGCCGGCGACGCCGCCGCCCGACTTCGACCTTGAGACGGCGCTCACGTCGCTGCGCATGTTCGCGTCGCTGCGGCCCGCCCGCCTGTTGTTCAGCCACTTTGGCCCGGTCGGCGCGGTCGACGAGGCGCTCGGGCGGTCAGCCGAAGAACTTCGCGTGTGGGTCGACGAGGTATCGCGCGCCAGGGGATTCAGCCTTGATCTCGATCACGCGGTGGCGATGGTACGCGAGCGGACCAGGGACCGTTACGCGGTGTTCCGGCCGGATGCCGATCCGGACGTCGCCGCCAAGTTCGAGCGGCTCACCGGTGCGGCCTCCAACGTGGCCGGGATCATGCACTGGCTGGATCGGTCCGCGGCCTCGACCGCGTGACGTCAGCTTCGTCGTCCTCGCCGGCCACCGGCTCATCCGCGGCCACGGGCTCTTCCCGAGCGACGGAGTCGTCTCCGGCGTCATCTCCGGCCACAAGGTCGTCGGGGGGCACAAAGTCTTCGAGATCCTCGATGCTGACCTCGTCAAGCTCGTCGAGCCGCTCCGCCGCGTCGGTCTCGGCGTCCGGATCCGCGGCTGCCGCGCGGGCGAACCAGTCCCGCGCCTCGTCGGCGCGGCCGGCGTCGAGCAGGGCGTCGGCGTAGGCGTAGTACAGACGCGCTGACCACGGCCGGAGCCGCCCATCGGTCAGCTCGGGAAGCTGGAGCGTGACGACCGCTGCGTCCGCGGCGCCCATGTCCCGCCGCACGCCAGATTCGACGATCCGCAGCTCCACCCGCTCCGCGCGGTCCGCCGTCGCCGTGTCCGGGCCGGTAAGAACGGCCAGGGCCCGGTCATAACGGCCAAGCGCCCGTTCACAGTCCGCCATGATTGCGGTGTAGCTGCTCCGGCCGGTGAGGCGCCGTGCGGCACGCAGCTCGGAAAGCGCATCCGCCCACATGCCAGCCAGGTAGGCGGCCACACCGCAGGCCTCACGGACGACCCCGACCCGCGCCGCGAGTTTCCTCGCGGCCAGCGCATGCTGGTAGGCGAGTTCCGGGTCGCTGGCCTCATCGGCGGCCCCGAGGTGGCGGGCGACCCGGTCCGCGAGTTCACGCGGCAGGGTTTTGAGCTCGGCCCGCACCCGTGGGTCGATCTGATCCGCCGTGATGTGCGCGGGAATCTCGGGCCCGGCCGCGGCTGGCCCTGGGGCCGCGCTCGGCTGGGGCCCGCGCCGAGGCGGCGCCGGCCGTCCTCGTCCGCCGCGTGGCGCGCCAGCGTTAGAGCGGCTCTGGGACGTACCCGGAGACCTCTGGGAATACCCCCGGTCACCCGAACGGCCCGCGCGCTGCGGTCGCGCCTGTGATTCGCCCGGCGACCAGCCACGCCGGTCCGTAGGAGCCGCGCGGCCGCCTTGACCGCTGACGCTGGAGCGCCGGCGCGGCGCCTCGTCCGCAGGGGCGGCGCGGCCGCTTTGACTGCTGGCGGTGCGCCGCTCTGGCCGCGCCTGGTCCGTCGAGGCGCGGTCGCGCGGGCCGGTGGCGCGGCCGGTGGAGGCGCGCCCGGTGCGCGGTTGGTCCGTGGAACCTGTGCGGTCGCGTGGGCCGCCGGTGCGGCCAGCGCCGGTACGGCCTGGGCCGGGCTGGATCTCGCCTGGTGTGCTCGGGCGGCGGACCCGTGCGCCCGCACGGCCCTTGCCGGCCGCGGGCTGGCCCGCCGCATCGCGCCGCGCACGGCCGTCGCGGGCGGCGGCGGGCTTGCCGGTGCGGGGGGTGCCGCGCGTGCCGCTACCACCCTTGCCGCTGGCCGCCGCACGCTCGGGTCGCCGGTCCTCGTCCACGAATCTCTTCACCTCTCACGCGCATGCGTCCTCAGACCATCTTCGCCGACCGCAGGACCGCTCCGACCGGACAGCGCGGCAGGCGTACAACCGCCCGCCTGCCGCATACAAACACCGAGGGCCGCCCCGGTTAGTGGGCGGCCCTCGGTGAAAGATGTCCGGCGGCGTCCTACTCTCCCACGCGGTCCCCCGCGCAGTACCATCGGCGCTGAAGAGCTTAACTTCCGGGTTCGGAATGGGACCGGGTGTTTCCCCTTCGCCATGGCCGCCGTAACGCTATGGAGATGT
>DATFVJ010000025.1:0-9309 GCA_035260365.1 Streptosporangiaceae bacterium | reverse complement strand
CACCCGCGTGCCGACGTGGACCGGGTGGCGATCGAGGTCCGGTCGCTGCTGGTGGGCATGGGCGAAGACGCGGCGGCGAACCCGCCGCCTTGACAGACGGCCGTGCGGCCAGGGCACCCGCCGCACGGCTCCAGACCCGCCCGGCCGGGGTGCGACCATCATCCGTTCCCAGCGGACCCGGCCGGGCGGGCACAAGGAGGCCGCGCGCGGCCCCGGCATGGCCCCGCAGTTCGCCACGGTGCGTGGCGAAACTCCGGGGGCGATGAAACGGAGCTTCGACGCCGACTCGCCCGGGTCCGCGCGCGGTATAGGGGCGCGGCTGAAATCGCCGAGGTGATTGGCGATTTCGATAGACGGGCGCACTCACGGCGCCTGTGGGCCCGGCTTCCGTCTGGCTTCTGGCCGGTCGCGTAGTTCTACGGCTGGTTTCCTGCTGGCTTCTGGCCGGGAGCGCAGCTCGACGCCCGGGCAGGTTCCGGAATAGCAGCTGATAAGCCCGTCAGCATCGTGCCGATGTCGGCACCGGCTGTCCACGCGTCCATGCCCGCAGCCTGCCGCGGTTGCTCCTACGGTTCCGTCGCTTTCGGTGGCGGGTAGCAGCGTGGGTTACCCACACAGTGCGCCTGTCGTCATCAATGGCGTACCAGATCCGCCCGCCCCCTGTTACCTCGATCTGCCACTGCTCAAGTTCGCGGTTTCCGAATTTACGGCTGGCAAGAACGCCGCGGAGCCGCTCGTGCCGGCTGTCTTGTGGTGGGCGCGGGTCGGCGCGCATCAGATCGTAGGCCTCACGGGTGTTGCGAGGTGCGTGGCGGCAGAGGTCTTCCCAGCCGTTCGCCGCGCTTGTCTCGGCGAACCGGATCTCCCATTCGCCGGGGCGGGGTGGCGGTGCGGCGGTGCGGCGCGGTCCCTGCGCTTTGGGCTCATCCGGCCGGGGGCGCTGGGACGGGGCCGTGGTCGGTGCCGTCGAGCGGCGCGGTGAGGGTATTGAGCAGTTCGGGGTCGGCGTGAATCCGCGCGGTGGCGCGCCACGCCTCGATCACTGCGGCGAGTGGGGCCATGGTGCCGACTTCGGCACTTGCACGCGCTGTGCTCGTGAACTCGGCCACGAACGCGCGGATCTCGTCATCGGGCAGGAACCGCGTCCACGGGAACACGTCAGGGAACACGTTGGTGAGCACGGTCTCGTCGGCGTCCAGCAGTGCCGCGATGATGCGCGTGGCCATGGTGAGCGCTTGCTCATCCGCCTCGGCGGAGCGTGCCGATTCGAGGATCAGGTCTTCGCCGTCACGGCGCACGAGCCGTAGCCGACGGCGCTGGCTCTGCTCCAGTTTGGCGAGGGTGTCCCGGGAGTGCTGGAGGAACTGGGAGAACGGGACCTCGGCGTCTGCGATGCTCACGACCACAGGCTACCCGAGTTCTTAACTACCTAATAGGTTGTGATGGGATCAGGACGATGGGTACGGCTGGCCTGCGCGGGTTGGGTATCACCTTGTGCCATCGGGGTCTCCTTTCGCGCTGTTTTCGGCGGCTGCGTCCAAGCCGAGGCCGCGAAGCAGGGCAGCGAGCCGGTCCGCGGGGACGAAGGTGCTCAGGGCGGCTGTAGACAACCGCCCGTGCCCTGCAGGACAAGCACACGTACCCGTCAGACCAGCCGCGGGCCTCGGCGCCCTCGGTGGCCATCTCGTGCTCACCGGGCCCGTGGGCGGGCTGGTGGGGTGTAAGCGCTGACTGGGTCACTCGGTCACCTCCTGGGCGTCGCGTTCGAGTGCGAGTGCGAAGGCCACGCCCTTCGCGGGTAAGGCTGACGAGGCGCCAGCGGGGTGTGTCGTCGCCGTAGCGCCTGGCGTAGTCAGATCCCGAGTACCCGCGGCTGCCGCCGCGCTGCCAGCGGATGATCTCCCGGTCCTCAAGGTTCACCCAAGCGAGCGCTTGCGCTGGGAAGACGTCGACTTCGCGGCCGGGGTGATCCGGGTGCGCAAGGCGCCGCACACCCGCAAGGACCCGGCCACGGGCAAGAAGGTGCTCTTCCTTGCCGACCTGAAGACCCAGCGCTCCAGGCGCACGCTCGCCATGCCCGCCGCGGTGGCCGAGGCATCGCGCGCGCTGAAGGTGGCGCAGGCACTCGTTCGTGTCGGTGCTATCGGATGCCGGGTCGATATCGAGGACCTCGCCGACGCGTGCGGGCACATCAACAGTAACGTCACGCGGACGGTCCACCGGCACGTCATCGCCGACAAGCTCACCAAGACGTCAGCGTCATGGATCAGATTTTCGGCGCCGGGAGCGGCTCGTGAACGCCATAGGCTCCCGGGTTTGGCTCCCGCAGGCGGTCAGCGCCGGTATCGGCGCAGGTCAGCGGGTGCGAGTGTCATGGCCAGATACTATTGCCCGCGGGAATTGACGGGCCGAATCGTCGCCGCCAGAACCGGGCCCCCGGTAAACGATCATTATCCTGAACGGCTGCGCTGACGGCACCCGCCAGCAGCTGTCACAGCCGCGGCGGAGCACTCCGGGGCCGAAGCTACACGGGGTGACGCCGTGCCTGCGGCGCGAGAAGTCGCTGTTCTTGCCGCGCGGCCTTCACACGCGCGGATGCCGTCCTTGCGGGGGGCCAAGCATGAGACTCTATGAGACCTTACGCGCTACAGCATGAGACTCTATGAGACCTTGAGAGTTGTACAATTCTGGAGTACCACTGCCACTACCATGATCAAGAACAAGATCAAAATCGCGAGTAAAGCCATGAGCGAGATGCCGGTCAGCGACGCCCGTGAGCACCTCGCCGATGTGGTCGGCCGTGCCCGCTATGGCGGTGAGGAGACCATCCTCACCCATTACGGTCAGCCAGCCGCCGTGGTCATCAGCTTCGAGGAGTACCAGCGGCTCAAGAAGGCGGAAGTGCTCCAGCTGCCCCCGGAGATCGAGGCTGTAATCGAGGAAGGCCGTCGCCATCCCGAGCGCCGCACACCGTGGCGCCCGCGGCGCGATACAACTGAGGCATGACGGCTGTCAAACTTGACCCTGAGCCGCAAGCTGAGTTGGACCGCCTGGACAAAGCGGGCGCGTTCGACCTGCACGACCGCATCGATGAAGCGATCGCTTCCTCGCTGCCGATCCTGGTAGCAAGCGCAGCCGTAAGCGAGCGTTCAGCAATGGTGCATACGGGATACCCGTCCGGGACCGGGACGAGGACTGGATCATCATCTGAGAGCCCGATACCCGAGAATGACGTGATCGCTGTACGTTTCATCGGCGTGGACCCGTTCGCGTGATCCTGCAGAACTCAGAATGGCCGCTCGTGGCTGAAGCTGTCGCCGCCGGTCACCCACAGGCGGTCCAACTGTTCATGCTCGTGCAGGCCCTCGTTGTCCTCGCGCTTGCCGTAGGAACCGGACATAATACGTACGCCTTTGCGGCGAACATACGATTCATGAAGCCTGCGGCATGTTTCCCGGCTAGACGGGGGTGACGCCGTGCCTACGGCGCGAGAAATCCCTGTTCTTGCCGCGCGCGGCGGCCAGCCGCCTGATCAGCTCGGCCCGCAGGTCCTCGGGTTCGACCACGTCGTCGACGACGAGCTCACCGGCGAGCCTGAGCACGTCGATGTCCCGCTCGTACTCGGCGCGAAGCCGCTGCGTCTCGCGCTCGCGCGCGGCCTCGCCGTCGAGCGCGGCGAGCTTGTTGTAGTACACCGCGTTGACCGCGGCCTCGGCGCCCATCACCGCGATCTTCGCGGTGGGCAGGGCCAGGGTCGCGTCCGGCTCGAAACCAGGCCCGGCCATCGCGTACAGGCCCGCGCCGTAGGCCTTGCGCACCACCACGCAGATCTTCGGCACGGTCGCCTCTGACACGGCACTGATCATCTTGGCGCCGTGCCTGATGATCCCCTGCCGCTCCACCGCGGTACCCACCATGAACCCGGGGACGTCCGCGAGGAAGAGCAGCGGCACGTTGAACGCGTCGCAGAGCTGGATGAACCTGGTCGCCTTGTCGGCGGAGTCCACGAAAAGCACGCCGCCCTTGAACAACGGGTTGTTGGCCACCACGCCGACGACCTCACCATCCAGCCGCCCGAACCCGATCACCAGCTCCTTCGCCCAGAGCGCGTGGACCTCGAAGAACGACCCCTCGTCCACCAGTCCCGCGACATAGCGCCGCATGTCGAACGCCTGCCGCTCGCTGACGGGCACGAGCGCGCGCAGGTCGGCCGGCTTCGGCTCGCGGGGCGCCGCGGCGGGCGGCCGCCCCTCCCAGTTGGCGGGCAGGTAGGCGAGGAAGCTCCGCACCGCACCGATCGCGTCCCGCTCGCCGGACGCCAGGTAGTGGCCGCATCCGGACACCGAGCAATGCATCCGGGCGCCGCCCATCTCCTCGAGCGTGGTCTTCTCCCTGACCACCATCTCGACCATACGGGGGCTGCCAAGATACATCGACGCGTTGCCGTCGACCATGGCGACGAAGTCGCAGAACGCGGGGATGTAGGCGCCGCCGGCGGCGGACGGGCCGAACAGCGCGCAGACCTGCGGCACCGCACCGGAGGCACGGACCTGGGTGTGGAAGATCTTCCCCGCGCCGCGCCGGCCGGGGAACATGTCCACCTGGTCGGTGATCCGCGCGCCGGCCGAGTCCACCAGGTAGATCATGGGGATCCCGGCGCCGTACGCCTTCTCGATGATGCGGATGATCTTCTCGACGGTGCGGGCGCCCCACGAGCCCGCCTTGACCGTGGAGTCGTTCGCCATCAGCGCGACCGGCCGGCCGTCGATGGCCGCCGTGCCGGTGATCACGCCGTCGGCCGGCAGGTCGGCGGCCGCGGCGTGCGCGTACCTGCCGTCCTCGGTGAAGCTGCCCTCGTCCACGAGCAGCGCGATGCGGTCCCGCGCGAACATCTTGCCGCGCGCCGCGGCCGCCTCGTGATATTTCGGCGCGCCGCCGCGCTCGATCTGCTCGCGGAGCTTGGCCAGGTGCGGATGACCCGGCTGGTCCGCCGTTGCGCCCACGATGTCGTGGTCGCCGGCTGCTGAGTCCACGATGGCGAGCGTACCTGTGCACCACCGGACCGGCGCACCACCGGACGGGCGCAGCACAAGGCGGGCGCACCACCGGACTGGCGGCACGCGCCCCGCTGTAGCCTGCGCCCATGGACCTGGTCACCATCACGCGGCATCAGGACGCCGACAGCGGTCACGCCGGCTTCACCGAGATCACGCTCAACCGCCCCGGCGCGCTCAACGCGATCAGCACCGACGTGGCCTGGCAGCTCGCGGACGCGTGCGCACAGGTGGCCGCGGACGGCCAGAAGGGTAACGGCGCCCGCGTGGTCATACTGAGCGCCGCCGGCGACCGGGCGTTCTGCGTGGGTGCGGACCTCAAGGAACGCAACGCCATGAGCGACGAGCAGATCATGGCCCAGCGCCCCGTCCTGCGGGGTGCGTTCACCGCCGTGCTCGGCCTCGAGCAGCCGGTGGTGGCGGCGGTCAGCGGCTATGCCCTCGGCGGCGGGTGCGAGCTCGCCCTGTCGTGCGATCTCATCGTGGCGGACGAGACCGCGGTGTTCGGCCTGCCCGAGACGACCGTCGGCCTGGTGCCTGGCGGCGGCGGCACCCAGCTGATGATGCGCAGGGTCGGCCAGGCCCGCGCCGCCGACTTGATCATGACAGGCCGGCGCGTGGACATCGCCGAGGCCGACCGGATCGGCCTGGTGGACAGGCGAGTGCCGGCCGGGACCGCGCGGGCCGCCGCGCTCGACCTCGCCGGTCAGATCGCGGGGAACTCCGCGGTAGCCGTTAAGGCTGCTAAACGTGCCCTCCGGCAGGGGTGGGGTGCGGCCCTGGAGGACGCCCTCGAGATCGAGGACGTGGCGTGGCGGACCGCCGCCGTGTCCGCGGACAGAAAAGAGGGCATCGCGGCGTTCAACGAGAAGAGGCGCCCGAACTGGCCAGGAGAGTGACACCGTGAGCGATCTGCCCGCCCGGATCTCGCTGCGCGAGGTCGGGCCGCGGGACGGCCTGCAGAACGAGGATCCGGTGGACACCAGCGCGAAGGTGGCGCTGATCGACGCGCTTTCCGCGACGGGAATCAGCCGGATCGAGGCGGTGTCGTTCGTGCATCCGCGGGCGATACCGCAGATGGCCGACGCCGACGAGGTGTGGAAGCGGGTCAGCCGCTCCGCCCAGGTCGGCTACTCCGCCCTGGTGCCGAACCTGCGCGGGGCGCGGCGCGCGCTCGACGCCGGGTTCACCGAGCTCGAAGCGGTCGTCTCCGCGTCCGACACGCACAATCGCAAGAACGTCAACCGGTCGACCGGCCAGTCGCTCGACGAGATAGCGCAGATCATCGACCTGGCGCACCGGCGCGGCGCGACCTGCCAGGTGATCGTCTCCACCGCCTGGGGCTGCCCGTACGAGGGCGACGTGCCGGTCAAGCGCGTCGCCGCCGTGGCCGCGCGCGCGGTCGCGGACGGCGCGGACTCCGCGTCGTTCGGCGACACGACGGGGATGGCGACGCCGGGCCGGGTCCAGGCGCTGGTCGGGACGTTCCGGTCGCGGCACCCGGAAATGCCGCTCAACCTGCACTTCCACAACACCCGGGGGGCCGGCCTGGCCAACGTCCTCGCCGCGCTCGACATGGGCGTGGCCGACTTCGACGCGTCGGTCGGCGGGCTCGGCGGCTGCCCCTACGCGCCGGGCGCCACCGGGAACATCGCCACCGAGGAACTCGTGCACATGGTCGAGGACATGGGCGTGGCCACCGGCGTCGACCTGGAACGGCTGATCGGCGTGGCGGCGCAGGCCGAGCGGATGGTCGGGCACAAGCTGCCCTCGCAGGTACTGCGCGCCGGGCCGCGCACCCGCACGGTCCCCGGGTAGCCCGGGCGCACGCGGGCCGGTGGCAAGCCCATGATCCTTAACGGCTGCCGCGGCGCGGACCACCGTACATGACCCACCCGCCCAAAGGGGGCCACCGCCCTGCTTACGATCTTGGCATCTTGTCAAGGGGTTCGCGAGGGGTGAACGCCGTTCTGTGGACAACGCCGCGATCCCGCCCGGCAGGCCGGGTCCTCAGCGTTCGCCCGGCACGCCCGTGGCGCGCTGCTGCTCATCCTCGACGAGCTGATACAGCGTGCTCTGGACGCGCTCCACCTGCGGGATCTCGGTCAGCACAAGCTGTCCGTGCTCGCCGGCGGACTCGACCACCAGTTTTCCATAGCCGAGCATCCGGTCGATGGGGCCGTGTGAGAAAGAAACGTCGTTGACCCGGTTGAGCGGGATGTCCCTGCCGCTCCTCGACAAGATCCCCGCTCGCATCCGCAGTCTTCTCGTGGTGAGCTCGTAGGTCGTTGTCCGCCAGCGCAGCACGGGGATGCCGGACCAGATGGCGGCCACGAGCAGCGCGACGCCGGCCACCACGCTACGGCCGGCGGTCCCGGCCGAGCCGAACGGGACCGCCGCGATCACCACGGCCGCGACGATGATGACAATGGCCAGAACCGCGATCGGGCCGATGATCGTCTTCCAGTGCGGGTGCAGGATGAGGACGGACTGTTCGCCCTCGATGAGCGACCTGTCGTGAGGCATGGGGTCATGCTGACATGAGGAGTCAAAAAACGTAATGCGGTCAGCGGACGTGCACGACATCCCCCGCGCTGACGGCGGTGAGCGAGTCACCGGCCCGCACGACGAGCCGCCCGTACCCGTCGATCCCGGCCGCGGTCCCCGCCAGCGCCCGCCCGCCGGGCAGTTCCACGCGCACGTCGCGCCCGATCGTGTCGCAGCTGCTCTGGTACTGCCGCGCCAGCCAGGGCCCGGCCGGATCCGCCGTCCAGCGCAGGTACGCGTGTTCGAATTCGCCGAGCACGGCGACGAGCAGCGCCGCTCTGGAGACCGGCGCGCCGCTCTCCGCGCACACCGAGGTCGCGGCGGCGCCTGCTGGACCTGGCGGCACCGCGGAAACGTTGACGCCGATGCCCACGACGATCGCGTCGCCGGTCTGCTCGGCGAGGATGCCGGCCAGCTTGCGGCCCTCCACCAGGACATCGTTGGGCCATTTGAGCATGGCGCGCACCGCGGTCACCTGGCGGAGCGCCGACGCCGCCGCCACGCCGGCGAGCAGCGGCAGCCACCCGCGGTGGCTGGCGGGGACGCCCGCGGGGCGCACCAGGACAGAAAAGGCCAGCGCCGCCCGCGGCGGGCTCAGCCAGCTGCGGCCCATCCGCCCGCGGCCGGCGGCCTGTTCTTCCGCCGCGAGGACCGTTCCTTCCGGTGCGCCTGCCGCGGCCGCCCGGAGCAGGTCCGTGTTCGTGGAGCCGGTCGCGGCAACGACCTGGACGTCGCGCCACAGGCGCCCCGGCCGGACAAGCGCGTGCGCCAGATCCGCCGCCACCAGTGGCGGCGGATCGAAGTCCACGTGGCCGGCGCGCATCGCTGCTCCCTTCCGGGCCATTGTGACGCGCTGGCCGGGAAAGCGGGGCCGCGGCTCTAGTAGCGTGGGCGGATCTGAATCGTTGCGGGGACGTTTGCTGCGGAGGAGGCCTGTGCCCGAGGACGCCGCGGTGGCGGTTGCGGTCGCTCACGTGCCATGGCGGGACCGTGTCTACGTGTTCGCGGCACGGCATTGGGTGTTCGCCGTGGTACTCACGCTGGCCGCGTTGCTGCGCGCGTGCGCCATGGTCGCCTACCGGCCGGTGGAGTGGTTCAACGACTCCTACAGCTACGTGACCGCGGCGGTCACCCTGGTGCCGGAGACGATCCGGCCGAGCGGTTACGCGCTGTTCCTCGTGCTGTTCGAGCCGCTGCACCGGTTCGCGGCCGTGACACTGGCCCAGCATCTGCTCGGGCTCGCCGTCGGAGCCGCGGTGTACGGCGTGCTGCGCGCCCGCGGGGTGGCGACGTGGGTGGCGGTGCTCGCGGCCGTGCCCGTGCTCTTCGACGCCTACGAGGTTCAGCTCGAGAATCTCGTGATGGCCGACACCTTGTTCATGTTCCTGGTCACGGCCGCGATCGTGCTGCTGTGCTTGCGCAATCAGCCGGGCTGGATGGCTGCTGCCGCGGCCGGGCTGCTGATCGGTGCCGCCGCGATCGTGCGTACGGACGGGTGGCCGCTGCTTGTGGTGGCCGCCATCTGCCTGATCGTACGGCGGTCCGGCTGGCGCCCGGCCGCCGCCCTGGTCGTGGCCGGGATGCTGCCGATCGGCGGCTACATGGTCTGGTTCCACGACACCCGGGGGCAGTACGCGCTCACCGACGGCGCGGGCGCCTTCCTCTACAGCCGGGCGATGGCCTTCGCCGACTGCGCGAAGATGCACCC
>DATFVJ010000024.1:0-12440 GCA_035260365.1 Streptosporangiaceae bacterium | reverse complement strand
GGCGGGAAACCGCCCCTGCAACCCGGCAGCCACGCCCGCGCATACCCCCCCTGCCGTGTCTGATTTGTCACATCGGGGTGTTAACGGCGGCCCGCGGCGGCAGTGCATCCTTGAGCCATGGACGACGAAGGCAGGCCAGCGTCCGCCGCGGCGGACGCCGAGCACAACGTTCGGGTCGAGGTCGACGGCACCGTCGCCACCATCAGGCTGGACCGGCCGCCGATGAACGCGCTGAACGCGCGCGTGCAGGACGACCTCGCCGCGGCAGCCGTCAGGGTCTCTGCTGATCCGGCCGTCCGAGCGGTGGTGATCTACGGCGGGCCGAAGGTGTTCGCCGCGGGGGCCGACATCAAGGAGATGGCGCAGGCCAGCTACGCGCGGATGGCCGCGGACACCCGGCGGCTGCAGGCGTCCTGCACCTCGATCGCCAAGATCGGGAAGCCGGTGGTCGCCGCGGTGACCGGGT
The DNA here is from genome assembly GCA_035260365.1 of Streptosporangiaceae bacterium. Classification (GTDB taxonomy): domain Bacteria; phylum Actinomycetota; class Actinomycetes; order Streptosporangiales; family Streptosporangiaceae; genus DATFVJ01. The sequence continues at coordinate 11,974 of DATFVJ010000024.1, read as the reverse complement.
ACGCGCTCGGCGCCGGGCTCGAGCTTGCCCTCTGCGCGGACTTCCGCGTCGCGGGGGAGAGCGCCAAGCTCGGCCAGCCGGAAATCCTGCTCGGCATCATCCCGGGTGCGGGCGGGACGCAGCGGCTGCCGCGCCTGGTCGGGCCGGCCAGGGCCAAGGACATCGTCTTCACCGGCCGGTTCGTCGGCGCGGCGGAAGCCCTCGCCATCGGCCTGGTCGACCAGGTCGTGCCCGACGACCAGGTGTACGCGGCGGCCAGGGACATGGTGGCGCGGTATGCGACCGGGCCCGCCATCGCCCTCAGCGCCGCCAAGCAGGCCATCGACGACGGCCTGGAGGTGAACCTGGACACGGGCCTGGAGATCGAGCGGCTGCATTTCGCGGCCCTGTTCGCCACGGAGGACCAGCGGACGGGAATGCGCAGCTTCATCGAGCATGGGCCTGGCCGGGCCACCTTCGCCGGCCGGTGACAATGGGGATGTCAGGGCACGCGGAAGCGCCGGGCAACGCAGACCGATCCGAACGGGACCCACGATGACCGAGCAGGAAGCTGGACCCTCCTTCGACCTGGTGGCGGCCGCGCTGCGGGCCGACAGCGCCGACGTCGCGACCTACGCCCGCGTGTTCACCGAGAGCCTGGGCGACGCGCTGCCGCCCGGGTGCGTCACGGTGGAGCGTGAGCGGTCGATGGCCGACCGCATGCGCGGCAAGCCTGGCGAGGTGCAGCAGGTGACCGTGCGTCTCGGCGAACAGGTCATGTCGATCGGCATGCGCCGCGGCCAGCCCGTCGCCGAGATCTGCCACGAGGTGCGCGGCGTGGTCCTGTCCCGCCAGCAGGTGCAGCTCGACGAGTGGGCGGACGCGCTCGCCCGGGCGCTCGTCGCTCACGCGGGGGAGAACGCGCGCGCGGCGCAAGCGCTGCGGCGGCTCGTGACGGGAAGCTGACCGGGCAGCGGAGGAGGCAGGCGAGCATGGGCCGCACCACGGTGCAGGCGTACCGCACCGCACTCGTCACCGGCGCGTCGAGCGGTATCGGCGCGACGTGCGCCAGGCTGCTCGCCGACGGCGGCACCGACCTGGTCGTGGTCGCGCGCCGCGCCGACCGGCTGGCGGAGGTGGCGGCGCGGCTGCGGGATCGCCACAAGGTGAGCGTGGAGGTGCTTGCCGCCGATCTCACCAAGCCGGACGACCGCGCCCGGGTGGAGGCTCGCCTGGCCGATCCGGCGCAGCCGATCGAACTGCTCGTCAACAACGCGGGTTTCGGCGTGTCCGGGTCTTTCGCCCAGCTGCCGGTGGAACGGGTACAGGGCCAGATCGATCTCAACGTGCTCGCGCTGACCCGGCTCGCGCACGCCGTGCTGCCAGGCATGCTCGAACGCGGCCACGGCGGGATCCTCAACGTGTCGTCGATGGCCGGTTTCGTGCTCTCGCCGGGCAGCGCCACGTACGGTGCGACGAAGGCGTTCGTCACCTCGTTCAGTGAGAGCCTGCACGCCGAGGTGCGCAAGCGAGGCGTGCACGTCACCGCGCTCTGCCCCGGCTTCACCAGGACCGAGTTCCACGCCGCCGGCGGCGTGGAGGCGGGCGGCATACCGAGTTTCGCCTGGCTGGACGGCGAGGACGTGGCCCGGACCGGCCTGACCGCGGTGGCGGCGGGACGTCCGCTCTCCGTGCCCGGAGCGCAGTACAAGGTGGCGGCGCAGCTGGCCAGAATCGCGCCACGCGCGCTCGTGCGCGGCGCGGTGGGACGGTTCGGCCGGACGTGAGCCGGCCCGCCGTCCGCCGCGCCGTGTCGCGAACGCCAGAGGTTCGTGATACGTGTGACGATGGAGCGGACATCTCGTAAGGTGCAATTGCGATGGCCATCCAGGACGCAATGCCGGATCGGCTCGGCCCGTACCGGCTGCTCGACCGGATCGGGGAAGGCGGCATGGGTGTCGTGCACCTGGCCACCGATCCGGAGAACCGTCTCGTCGCCATCAAGGTGCTCCGCCCGCAGGTCGCCGGTGACGCGACCGCGCGGCGCCGCCTCGCCCGCGAGGTGGAGACGATGCGCCGGGTGCACAGCCCGTTCGTCGCGGATGTGATCGACGCGGACGTCACCGGCCCGGTCCCCTACGTCGTCACCAGGTACGTGCGTGGCCGGACGCTCGAACAGATCGTCGACGAGTGCGGGCCGCTGCGCGGCCCGGCGCTGCAACGGCTCGCCTGCGGCCTTGCCCTGGCGATGTGCGCGGTGCACGCGGCGGGCGTGGTCCACAGGGATCTCAAGCCGGGCAACGTGATGATGGTCGGCGGCGATCCGGTAGTGATCGATTTCGGCATCGCGCAGGTGGGTGACACCACGCGGCTCACCCAGACCGGCATGTTCGTCGGCACGCCGGGTTACCTGGCGCCCGAGGTCATCGAGGGCAGGCCGAGCAGTGTCAGCTCGGACGTGCATTCCTGGGGTGCGACCGTCGCGTTCGCGGCGACCGGCAGACCCCCCTACGGGACAGGTACCTACGAGGTCGTCTTCTTCCGGATCCTGCACGGCACCGCGAACCTGGACGGGATGCCCGCCGCGCTGTACCCGCTGGTCGCTGCGGCGCTGACCAGGGATCCCGCGCAGCGGCCTGGCGCTGCGTCGCTGGCCGGCCAGGTGGCGCGGCTTGACCTGGCCGCGGCGGCGCCGGTCTGGCACGCCGCGGGCGCGGCGGATGCCGGAATCGCCGGTACCACGGTCGGCGGCTTCGGCGGCTTCGGCGGCTTCGGCGGTGGCGCGGAGGCCGGCGGCTTCGGCGGTGGCGGCGGGGCTGGCTTCGGCGGTCTCGCGGCCGGCGGCGCCGCGGCCAACGGCGCGTTGCCGACACGTCAGGTGACGGCGATCCCTCGCCAGGCAGCGGGCTCGTGGGCCGGGCCAGGCCCTGGCGCGGCGGTGGCGCCCGCGGCCGGCCAACGGCCGGGCGGCGCGGCCGCGGCCGCTTACGAGACTCCCGCGGACGTCGCGGACCTCCTGCCCGCCGTGCGTTACGCACCCCGCCAGGGGAGCCCGGCCCAGGGAAACCCGGCCCAGGGAAACCCGGCCCAGGGAAACGCTGCGCAGCAACGGGCCGGGCAGCGGCAGGCCGTCCAGGCGGCGGGGAACGGTGCCAGGGCCGGCCGGGCCGGGTCCGCGCCACGCAGGCACCGCACGCTGGCCCTGGCCGCGCTCGTGACGGCGGTCGGGGTCGCCGTGATCCTGCCGGTCGCGGGGACGCTGGTGATGCTCGCCGTGATCGCGCTGCTGCGTGCCGGTGACCGCGCGCAGAGCAGCCTGGCCGTGCGCCGCAGCGCGCGCGGGCCACGGGCGACGGACGCGCTTGTCGTCGTGCTCGCCGCGCCGTGGACGCTGGCCAGATCGGTCCTCGTGGCCTTCCTCGTGGCTCCGATCTCGTTCTTCATCGCGGGCGTCGCGGCCCTTGCCGCGATCATCGTGCTGCGCGGCACGCAGTTGCCGGTCATCGGCGCGTACGCGGCGGGCGCTTTCATGGCCCTCAGCTGTCTCGGCCTCGGGTCCCGCGTGCCCCGCCGCCAGCTGAACCGCATCTTCAACGCGATCGCGCCGACGCGGCTCACGGCGGCCGCGGCGACGGTCGTGCTCGGCTCGCTCGCGGCCGCACTCGTCTCGCTGACCATGATCAAGACGCCGGTGTACTGGCCGGTGCCGGATCCGCGCGGCCTGCTCGCGCACCTACCAGGCGCGGGCCTTTTCCACGGCGCCGTGGTGCAGTTGCGACATGCCGCGCGTGCGCTGCCTGGAACGGCTCACGTGCCATGACCCGGACGGGCCGTCACCCGTCCCACGGGCGGGCCATCGGCCCCACGCCCCGCGCAGGCCATCACCCCAGCCCCTGGGCGGGCCATCGGCCCCACGTCCCGCGCGGGCCATCACCCCAGCCCCTGGGCGGGCCATCGGCCCCACGCCCCGCGCGGGCCATCACCCCAGCCCCTGGGCGGGCCATCGGCCCCACGCCCCGCGCGGGCCATCACCCCAGCCCCTGGGCGGCGCGCCGGTGCATGGCCGGCACCAGTTTCTACTCGTGGGTAATATAGGCTGTCAACGGAAGGCCGGAGCGCAAAACGCCCGTTCAGGTACCGCACCCGCCGCCGGCCGGCCCGGCGGCATTTGGCAGGCTTGGGTGCGAGCAGCACACGACCGGCCCCGCCGCCTTGACCGGCGGGAGCCGTGATCACTTCCAGAGCAGGGAGGTCGGACACCGGCCATGAACATCGTCGTCTGCCTTAAGCAGGTCCCAGACACGTGGGCCGAACGCAAGCTGAACCCGTCCGACTCCACCCTGGACCGCGAGTCCGTCGACGGTGTCATGAACGAGATTGACGAGTACGCCGTCGAGGAGGCGCTGCGCCTGACCGAGGCTCACGGCGGCGAGGTCACCGTGCTGACCATGGGACCTGAGAAGGCGGCAGAGACGATCCGCAAGGCGCTTTCGATGGGTGCGGACAAGGCGGTGCACCTGGTCGACGACGCCCTGCACGGCAGCGACGCGGTGCAGACCTCGTACGCGCTGGCCCAGGTGCTCAGGAAGATCGGGTTTGACCTGGTCATCCTCGGCTCGGAATCGACCGATGCGCGGATGGGCGTCCTGGCCGCGATGCTCGCGGAACGGCTCTCGCTGCCCCAGTTGTCACTGGCCAACAAGGTCGAGATCGACGGCACCACCGCCAGGATCCAGCGCCAGACCGACTACGGCTTCGACCGGGTCCAGGCGAGCCTGCCCGCGGTGGTCAGCGTGGTCGAGAAGATCAACGAGCCGCGTTACCCCTCCTTCAAGGGCATCATGGCCGCGAAGAAGAAGCCGGTGACCAGGCTGACGGTCGCCGAGGCGGAGATCGACCCCGCGAAGGTAGGGCTCGCGGCGGCCCTGACGGAGGTGACCGGTTTCGCGCAGCGGCCGCCCCGGCAGGCGGGCGTCATCGTGAAGGACGAGGGCGACGGCGGCGCCAAGGCGGCCGGATTCCTCGCGGCACAGAAGTTCATCTGAGCCGCGGTCGCGGCGAAGCAGAAAGTTCGGGGCGCGCGGCGCCGTCGCGGCCCTGCGGATAGGCCGCTGAGGAGAGAGAAAGTCATGGCAGAGATTCTGGTGCTGGCCGACCACACCGGCGGCGAGGTCAAGAAGGTGACCTGCGAACTGCTGACGCTCGCCAGGCAGTTCGGCGAGCCAGCCGCGGTCTGGATCGGCTCGGGAGCCGAGGCGGGCCAGGCCAAGCTGGCCGAGTACGGCGCGGCCAAGGTGTACGTGGCTGCCGACGGTGAACTCGTCGACTACGTGGTGGCCCCCACGGCTGAGGTGCTCGCCCACCTTGTCGCGGCGAAGTCCCCGGCGGCCGTGCTGGTGGCCGCCACCGCGGAAGGCAAGGAAGTTGCTGGCCGGCTGGCGGTCAAGACCGATTCCGGTGTGCTCACCGACGTGGTCGGTCTCGGCGACGGCCTGGTAGCCGAGCAGTCGATCTTCGGTGGCGCGATCATCGTTCAGTCCCGCGTGCGCAGCGGCGTCCCGGTGATCGCCGTGCGGCCGAACTCCACCGCGCCCGTGGCCGCACCGGCCGCGGCCACGATGGAACCGGTCAGCGTCGCGCTGTCCGATACCGCCAAGGCCGCGAAGATCACCGAGCGGGTGGTGGCGCAGCGCGGTGAGCGCCCGGACCTGACCGAGGCGGCGATCGTGATCTCCGGCGGCCGTGGTGTTGGCGGCGCGGAGAATTTCGCCCTGATAGAGAGGCTGGCCGACTCCCTCGGCGCCGCCGTCGGCGCGTCGAGGGCGGCGACGGACGCGGGCTGGTACCCGCACCAGTTCCAGGTCGGCCAGACGGGCAAGACGGTGTCGCCGCAGCTGTACATGGCGATCGGGATCTCGGGTGCGATACAGCACCGGGCGGGCATGCAGACGTCGAAGACGATCATCGCGATCAACAAGGACCCCGAGGCGCCGATCTTCGAGCTGGCCGATTTCGGCGTGGTCGGCGACCTGTTCAAGGTTGTTCCGCAACTCGTCGATGAGATCGAGAAGCGGAAGTAGACCCGCGCCCCCGCGCGTGCCCCCTGCTCGCGAGCAGGGGGCACGCGCGGGTCGGTGACCTGCACATCTGGTCTTCGCGGCCGCGCCTGATGGCCGGCCGACTCGGCCGGCCGTCAGGCGCGATCCGCAGGCTCACCTGGGGGCGTAGACCACGCTCGTGATGACCCAGGGCGAGACCTGGCCCGCCGGGACGGGCCGGGTGCCGGTCACGATGATCACCCTGTCCAGGCCGGTGTCGGTGACCAGGAACGTGTTCGGCCCGACCTGGCGGATGGACGGCTGCGATGCGAACCTGCGGCTGGCCCAGGCGCTGACGACCGTCGCTGGATTGATCAGCCACGGCTGGTGGCCGTTTTCGACCGCGACCTGCGCGGCCCAGTACTGGTGCCAGCTCGTGATGTCCCAGATGCCGGGGAACCTGGGCAGCCGCGAATGCGCGACGTCGATGACCACCCGGCCCGGGTTCGCGAGCGTCCAGACGTGCACCCTGGTGCGGCCGCTCAAGCCGACGCCGAAGCTCAGGTACCCTCGAAGTCCCCGGCTGCGCTGACCTGCAACAGCGTGGGGAAAAGCGGACTCAGGGTGTCAGGGCCCCGGTAGGTCCGCGTCAGGGGCGGTCCGGCCGGATTTTGCCGTACCTCGCTCGCCCAGTTGAACACCACTCGCAGGAATGCCCGGCCGGGCAGCGGCACCAGTCGGCCAGACGGGTCGGCCGCCACGTCGTGGACGGGGGCCGACCTCACACCGGGCGTCCCCCCGGTGAACTGGAAAACGATCCGGTCGTAGGTCTGATGCGTGCCGACGTGGATGGCGGTCAGGTAATGCTGCGCCTGCGCCGCATCCGGTGCGGTTGCCGGCGGCGGTGAGGTGGCGGCAACTGGCTGGCCGGGCTGATTGTTGCCCGCCGCGGCCGTGGCCGCCCGCGTCGGCGGGTCGGCGGCCGCGACACGCGCCGATCGCGGCGCTCCCGCGCAGCCGGCCGCGAGTGCCACCGAGCAGAGCGCCGCGGCCGGGACGGCGAGGCGGCGCCGCCGTGCGCGCCGCGTGGCTTGTCTGGTTCCCCGATGCGAAGCCGAAGTGATCATCATGTCCCCCCGTGCCGGTGCTGCGCGCTCTGCGCCGCGTCCTGGCTCAGGGTGCGCGGGCGGGCCAGCAGGTAACAAGGGGGAGCCATCCCCAGCTGGGGAGGGCTCCCCGCTGGGGCGCGCTGCCGGCCGTGACAGCGCGGTGGCCCGGGTGCCTATCCGGGCGGGGTCTGCTCGGGCAGGCGCCGCACGTCCTCGGCCGTCAGCTCGCCGGTGGAGATCAGCAGCGCCGCAAGCTCCTCCAGGGCCCGCGGGCCGCGCAGGCCAGGCACGCCGAGGCGGGCGTAGCGGTCCCTCAGGTTCTCGCACCGCTTGGCCACCGCGTGCGGCTGCCAGCCGATCCGCTCCGCCGTGGCCCGTGCCGAGCGGGGCGCGGGTGCGCCGGCGTGCCGCCAGTTCAGGTACTGCTCGAATCGCGCCGCGAGCACCAGCCGGTCGTCGTCGCTGAGCCTGGGCCGGTACCTGGTGCTGGTCGCCAGCCGCTCGCCGGCCGATGTGTTCGCGCCCTCGCCAGGGAGCAGCGCAGGGTCGGGCACGCCGTCGAGATCCGGCAAGCGCAGCCGAACCGTATAGTCGGCGAGCACACCGTTCAGCCGGATCTTGGCGTGCCGCTGCTGCACGGGTATCCGCATCCCCGGCGGCAGGTCCACGCGAAACCCGCGGTCACCTGTCAGGTACAGCAGCGATGAGCTGCTGTCGTTGCGCAGCCACCACGCCTCGCCGGCGTACTCCAGGCTGCCAGCGGACCTGGACAGCCCGCGGTCATCGGCTGGCAGCACCACGCAGCACGTCGGCGCGCGGCCGAACGTCACTGTCCGACCTGGCCGCACACGCCACGTCCGCGACTCGTACATGACGATAAGCAACACCGGCCCGCCTACTCCCTCACCGCGACGGTAGGACCGCTCGGTGGGCGCGTCAACGGCGGGGGCAAGCCGCCACGTCCCCGGCTAGGCTGGGGCAGTCATGGGATACGTCGACAACTTGCCGGATGGCGGTTCGGGGCCAGCGCCCGGCGTCATCGCGTACTTGGACCACGCGGCCACGACGCCGATGCTGCCCGAGGCCCTCGAGAGCATGACAGCCGAGCTGGCCCACTGGGGCAACCCGTCGTCGCTGCACAACGCGGGGCGCCGGGCGCGCCGGGTGATCGAGGAGTCCAGGGAGCAGATCGCGGCGGCGCTCGGCGCGCGGCCGAGCGAGGTGATCTTCACAGGCGGCGGCACCGAGGCGGACAACCTCGCGGTCAAGGGTTTGTTCTGGGCGCGCAGGGCGGCAGATCCGCGCCGCCTGCGGGTGCTCGCGAGCGCGGTCGAGCATCACGCCGTGCTCGATTCCGCGCAGTGGCTGGCTGACCATGAAGGAGCGGAGGTCGGCTGGCTCGGGGTCGACGCCCTTGGCCGGGTACAGCCGGACGTCCTGCGCGCGGCCATCGAACGCGATCCGGGCAGCGTCGCCCTGGTGAGCGTCATGTACGCGAACAACGAGGTCGGCACCGTGCAGCCGGTGGCGGACCTGGCGGCTGTCTGCCACGAGTACGGGATCTTGTTCCATTCCGATGCGGTCCAGGCGATAGGCCAGCTGCCGGTCGATTTCTCCCGCTGCGGCGCGGACGCGCTCACCGTCACCGGCCACAAGATCGGCGGCCCGGTCGGGGCCGGTGCGCTGCTGCTCGCCCGCGGCGTGGGACCGGTCCCCGTGCTGCACGGCGGCGGTCAGGAACGTGATGTCCGGTCGGGCACCCTGGACACCCCGGCCATCGCCGCCTTCGCGACCGCGGTCGAGCTTGCCACCGAACGCGGCGCCGAGCACGCGAAGAACGTCGCGGGGCTCAGGGACGACCTCATCAGGCAGGTCCGTGCCGCCGTGCCCGGCGCGGTCCTGAACGGCGACGAGCCCGGCCCCGGCCGCCTGCCGGGGAACGCGCACTTCTCCTTCCCCGGCTGCGAGGGCGACGCGCTGCTGATGCTGCTCGACGCGAAGGGGGTCGCCTGCTCGACCGGATCGGCGTGCACCGCCGGCGTGGCGCAGCCGAGCCACGTCCTGATCGCGATGGGCGCCGGCCTGGCCCGGGCCCGCGGCTCGCTGCGGTTCAGCCTCGGGCACACGTCGTCCCAGGCCGATGTCGACGCGGTCGGCGCCGTCATCGCCGAGGTCGTCGAACGCGCCCGCCGCGCCGGCCTCCGCTGATCCCGCCCGCGGCCCTGCTCCCGCCCGCGGCCCTGCTCCCGCCCGCGCTCCGCGTCAGCGTTGTGTCCGAAACATACGGGTCCGCATTCGCCGCGGGCGACGCGGCGGCCCATCGGCGCCGCGGATCACAGGTGCCATGACCCTCGCGATCCGCGGCGCCGTCGGGCGCGGCGTGCCGCGGCCAATCCCGCTGCGCCGGGTGGGACACGCAGTGTCATTGTGTGTGATTGCGGATGGTCCGCAATGACAGTTGAGGGGCCCGGCTCGGTCACCGCCACCATCGGGTCCCGGGACCCACAGCCCAGCCCGGCCAGATCGGCGCTCCGCGCGGCAGCCGTTCGGGATCTTTGTGGGTTGCGGTTTACAGGGTGAGCAAGGCGAACGCGCCGCCCATGACCGGCCGGGCCTGGAAACCCGTCTGCCGGTCGCCGACCGTGTCATACCAGTCGGTCAGCGGCACCCGCGACGGTGTGGTGTTGGCGAAGTTGTACACCGCGCCGATGATGAAGTCGCGGATCGGCTGGTCGCGGAGCCAGGCGGCGGTCCAAAGCTCCCAGTCGGCCTTGGTGTAGGAGTGGCGGATGTCCAGCGGCACGCCGAACTGGTTCGGCTGTGTCAGGTACCAGCGCGCCTCCTCGGCGGCGACCGGCGCGGGCATGAGCCCGAGTCCGAGCAGTGCGTCGGCGTACCCGTTGTACTTCAGGCTCCAGGTGCCCGGCTGGTCGTACGCGAGCTTGAGGTGCGCCTGCCCACTGGGGCCCACCGCGTCCTGCGCCATGGCCGCCCACTGGCCGATGTAGCCGCGCGCCACGCCGAGGTAGTGCGACGCGTCCGCGGAGTTGCCCGCGGCCATGGCGATCTGGCCCATCGCACCGACGCCGACGATGCCCTTGAGCGCGAGGTTCACGCTGTGCGCTATGAACCCGGTGAAGTCGTCGGTCTGGTTCTGGAAGCCCGGATCGAGCGCGTTGGCGACGAGGTAGTCGGCCCATTGCTTGAGGATCTTGTAGTGCGCGGTCGCGAAGGTCTGTGCCGCCTGCGCTCCCGCGCGGCCGGCGTAGGCCGCCGACATGATCAGCATGTTGGCCGACTCCTCGACCGGCATGTCCTCCTCGTTGCCGTCGTTGTGCCCGGACGCCACCGGGTAGTGCGCGCCCAGGTCGTGCTGCGCGAACTGCTTGGGCCAGCCGCCGGTTTCCGCGTAGTCGAGCAGTGGCTCGAGCAACAGCCCGAGGTACGCGGGATCGGCGTACACGAACGCTGGCGACGCCGGGTAGGTCACGTCGACCGTGGAGACGTTGCCGTCGCTCGAGATCTCCTTCAGCAGCGCCCACGGGCGCCGTTCCTGCTGACCAGTTCGGTGCCGCCGAACGCCTGCCGCAGCGCGAGCGCACACAGCGCGGCGTACTGGCTGCCCGCCGCGCTGGTGGCGTCGGCGTGGACCCGCGCGTCAAGCTGCGCGCTGCGCCGCTGCGCGGCCATGGCGTCCGCGTGGAAGAAGGCGACCATCTCCTCCCACGACCCCCAGTACGACTTCCACAGCGGCGGCAGCGGCGTGCCCAGGTAGCTGACGGCCGGGTCGCGGACGTGCCCGACCGAGATCACCATCGGGTCCGCGGGCGCGGTCAGCGCGCCGAGGTCGAGGTTGAAGCCGAACACCGGCCAGTTGTCGCTGATCGGGCGCGGCTGGCCCGGATCCACGGTGCCGGCCAGCGCGCCGGTGGTTACGGCGGCGCCGCGGACGCTCTGGTCACTGCCGATCTGCCAGGTCAGTCCCTGCCGCGCGGCGGTGCTCCAGACAACGGTGCCCCAGGACGCCATGTCACCCGATTCTGCGAGCACCTGCGGGGCCGCGGGCGCGTTGGTGAGCGCGACGAGGGACTGGCCGCCGCCGCTGACGTTCTCCTGCGACCAGCCGATCGGCGTGCCGGTGTTGCCGTGCGCCCATTCGCCGGAGATGTCGACGTACACGCTGACCCGGTGCGGCATTTCGTCCGCGCTCGCCGCCTCGATGATGACGTAGGACAGCGGCATCGACTGGCGCCGCAGATCTCCGGGCTCGATCGGCGATAAGAACGTGACGGCCAGCGCCACGCCGCCCGCCTCGAGGCGGAAGCGCGATCGCGTAGCGGTCAGTTCAAGCGACTCCTGAACGGCTCCGCGCAGTGCTTGCGTATTAAGTCCTGGCGCGCCCATAAAGGTGTAGGCCACGCCGTCGACACGGACGATGCCCGTCATGGCGGTGATGTGCCCGGTCCAGAAGGCCGGCCAGGTGCCCGCGAGGTTGTCGGCGGGCAGCCACGTGCTGAGGTAGGGCGAGCGCACCGCGAGTGGTGTGGCCGGTGGCCGGATCGGCGTGAAGGTCGACGCGACCGCGGACGCCGAACCGTCCTGCTCTGCCCCGGCTGCCTGCGTGGCGCCTGCGTCCGTGGTGGCGCTGGTGGCGCGGGTGGTGCGGGCGGTGGCGGGCACCGCCGGGGCCATGGCGGCGGCCACCCCGGCCACCGCGGCGATGCCCTGCCAGCGCAGTACGTCGCGCCGGCTGACCCCCGCTTGCGCCGCGGCGTAAGCGCCCGGGCTTGCGACTGGTTCTGCCGCGTTGCCTGTGGCAGGGTCGGCGGTGGTGTGTGTGGTGGGGCT
>DATFVJ010000023.1:0-16989 GCA_035260365.1 Streptosporangiaceae bacterium | reverse complement strand
GGGCCGGCCAGGAAGGAAGGAAGGAAGGAAGGAAGGAAGGAAGGAAGGAAGACCGCCTGATGACCAGCGCGGCGATCTACGCCCGGGTGTCGTCTGCCCGGCAGAAGAAGGACCAGACGATCGGGTGCAGACCACGGCGCTGCGCGCCCACGGCGCGCAGAACCGGCTTGAGGTCCCGGCCGAGTGGGTGTCGAGGGCGAGGGGCATTCCGGCGCGACGCTGGTCCGCCCCGCCCTGGAGGCGCTGCGGGACCTGGCCCGCCCAGGGCTGCGTCGACGTGATCTTGTGCTATTCGCCGGACCGCCTCGCCCGCGAGTTCGCCTACCAGGCGCTGCTGGTGGAGGAGTTCGCCCGCGCGGGGACCAGGGTGGAGTTCGTCAAGGGCCCGCGCGGGGACGGTCCCGAAGACCAGCTACTGGTGCAGTTCCAGGGCATCTTCGCCGAGTACGAGAAGGCCCAGCTGATGGAGCGCTACCGGGCGCGGCAATGCCTACCGGGCCCGCGCCGGGTCGGTGAACGTGCTGTCCGGCGCCCCGTTCGGTTACCGGTATGTCCGCAAGACCCCCGAGACCGGTGCTCGCTACGAGCTCATCGAGCACGAAGCGGTGCTGGTCACCGAGCTGTTCCGCCCGTTACGCCGACGAGGGCGCTTCCATCGGTGAGCTCACGCGCTGGCTGACCGCGCAGGGGGTGGCAACCCGGACCGGCAAGCCCCGAAGCCGACCAAGTGCCTGATCCGGTCGGTTTGCTCCCTGTGCATCCCGACCGTGTCGGCGATGTCCTGGCCGTGGGCGAAAAGCTCCATGATCCCTGCGCTGGCGAGGACGGTGGGTGGCAGCGGCCTGGCCAGCCATGGCACGGTCTGGTCGGGCGGTACAGCGGCAAGCGCCGCGGTCGCGGCGGCGCGTTGGTCGCGGCGGCGGCGCAGCAGCGTCTGCGGCGGCTCGGCCAGGTAAGGCAAGAGCGCCCTGTGGACCGCGCCGTCGAAGTCGGCCGCCGCACCCGCGGTCTGTGCCTCGAACGCCGCGGGATCGGAGGCCGCGGTCGCCGCGAGCCGGACGATCGAGGCAAGGTGCGCGACCTGATGCGCGATCGTCCATCCAGGCGCGGGAGTGGGCAGCGCCCACTGGGCCGGGTCCAGACCCGCTACGAGCTTGTCGAGGTGCTCGCCTTCCGCGATCAGGTCGGCATACGCGTCAGGCAGAGCGGTCACGGTTCTCCCTCTCGCCAGGGGATTGCGTCATACGTCCCACCCTCCGACCATCCGATCCTTACCCGCACCGGTGCATCTCCCGGGTTGCGGAACCGCCGACCGCCGCAGCCGGCCTGCCCAGGTGGCAAACGCCGGCTCGACCGGCACCGGATCCGCTTTCGAGCGCTCAGGTGCACCGTGCTGGTTATGGGTTCCGGACATAACCAGAAACGCGTGCACAGCTTTCGCCGCCGGGGCAGGCTCACGAGGCCACACGGCTGCGGAAACATCCCACCGATCGCCCGGGCCATGATCCCTGAGCTGCGCGGTTTCTAAGAGAGGATGTCGATGAACAGCGCTGTGGAACGCGCGATCGGCAGCATATGGGAGCGTTACAGAGAGCCGCTGTCGCTAACTGACATTGCGAAGAGCGCCATACTCAGCCGCTTCCACTTTTCGCGTGTCTTCAGAGAGGTTACCGGCCTCTCCCCAGGAAGATACCTTTCTGCTGTGCGCATCTACGAAGCCAAACGATTGCTGGTTTCGACCTCGCTGAGTGTCACTGATATCTCTTTTGAAGTTGGCTATAACAGCTTGGGCTCGTTTACAAACCGCTTCACCGAGAGCGTCGGTATCTCACCCGCCCGGTTCCGGCGCATGTCGAAGTACGGCGCGTATGAGATGCCAAGCCCGGTGCGGAGTTCGTCCCGGTTCTGCGGGGCGGTGGCCGGGTCGGTTCGCCTGCCGCGCGAATACATTGGAGCGCGCGTCTACGTGGCTACCTTCAAGAACCCGATCGTGCAAGGCCAGCCCGTCTCCGCCGCGATCGTGGAGGTGACGTCCGCAAGCCGGTCAGCTTCATACCGGCTGACGGACGTTCCGGCGGGTGCGTGGTTCGTTCAGGCGGTGGCGGTGGCCGATACCGCGGATCCGGAGCCGTGGACCCGCAGGTCGCTGCTCGTTGCTGGGCAGGGCTGTTATGTGAACGTCATACCCGACGTGGTCGTTGAGACCGACATCTACTTGCGCCCCAGGCGCCGGACGGACGTGCCGATCCTCCTGGCGCTGCCCGAGCTTGAGACCGAGCCGATTCTCCTCGCGCTGCGGGATCCGGAGGTCGAGCCGATACCGGCTGGTGTCGGTGAAGGTCACACAGAACGCGGGTGGCAAGAGGCGCATGGCTCGCCGCGAGGTATCGACCTCCTCGGCGGATAGCACCGGCATTCGCCAGGCCGGCCCGCGGTTCGGGGTTGACTGAACGGACTCTCCTGGCGAACGCTGCGTTGGAGACGGCCCGTGCCCCGGGCCCTCATTCGGGCCCGACCGCCAAAGGGAGTGTCAATGCCGCACATACGGCGGCGGCCCGGCCACCGGCCACAGCACAGCGTCCGCCAGCTTGGGTAACCCGTGTCGCGGCCTGCCCACAGCGGCGAGCTGGCCGTCATCGCGATCAGCACGGGCAGCCACGGCCGCAGGTGGTTGCTCACAGGCACGGCCCGCGCCGGGGCCGCGGAGCAGGTCGCCGATGGCGGCGACGCCGGCCTGGATGGACCGCTCCGTGAGGTTGCCGAAGCCGAGCACGAGCTGCGGCGGGATGGTCGCGCCGGTCGAGCGGCAGACGCTCATGCCGTACAGGCCGACGGAGCGGTCGCGGGCAGCGGCGACGACCGCTTGTTCGCTGGCGTGTTCCGGCAGGTGCACCACGGCGTGGAAGCCGGCCGCGAGGCCGGTCAGCCGGACGCCGGGCGCGTGCCGGGCGAGCGCGTCCACCAGCGCACCGCGCCGCCGGGCGTAGGTGGCACGCATGCGGCGCAGGTGCCGGTCGAAGCGGCCAGACTCGATCAGCCTGGCCAGGGCGAGCTGGTCGAGTCCTGGCGATCCGCGGTCGCTGCGGTTCTTTTCGGCCGCGACCGCCTCAGCCAGCGAGGGCGGGCAGAGGATCCAGCCGAGCCGCAGCGACGGCGCCAGCGACTTGCTGACCGTGCCCAGCGCGGCCACCCGGTCCGCCGCGAGGCCCTGCAGCGCGCCCACCGGCTCACGGTCGTACCTGAACTCGGCGTCGTAGTCGTCCTCGATGATCGTCGCGTCGTGCCTGGCCGCCCACTCGACGAGCGCGAGGCGCCGCTCGGGGGCGAGCACGACGCCGGTCGGCCACTGATGAGCGGGCGTGAGGACCACCGCGCGCGCACCGGTCGCGGCGAGCGCGCCGGCGTCGATGCCGCACTCGTCGACGCGTACGGGGACCGCCTCGACTCCCGCCCAGGCGGCGACGGCGGCGCCCGTGTTGGGGTATCCCGGGTCCTCGAAGGCCACCCGCGACACCCCGGCCGAGGCGAGCGCGCGCAGCACGAGACCGAGACCCTGCGCGAACCCCGCGCAGATCACCATCTGCTGCGGGTCGGCCGCGGCCGCGCGCACGCGGTTCAGGTACGCCGCGAGGACCTCGCGCAGCACCTGGCTGCCTGACGCGTCGCCGTAGTCGAACGCGGCGTTGGGCGCGGCGCCGCAGACTTCCCGCAGCGCCCAGAGCCAGTCGGCACGCGGGAAGCTCGCCAGGTCGGGTACGCCGGCCATGAAGTCGGCCGTCAGCGGCCGCGGCGTCGTGACCGGTGCCGCACCGCGGCCGCTGCCGCTGCCGCCGCTGCTGGCGCTGCCGCTAGCGCCGGCACCCGCGCCCGCGCCCGCGGCGACCCGGGTGGCGGAGCCCACCCGGGTGCTCAGGTAGCCCTCGGCCTGGAGCTGGCCGTAACAGTCCTGCACAAGGCCGCGCGACAGGCCGAGCTCGCGGGCCAGCTCACGCGAGGAGGGAAGCCGCTCCCCCACCCGCAGGCGGCCGGATCTGATCGCGTCGCGCAACTTGCCCTCGAGCTGGGATCGCAGCGGTTCCGCACCCTGCCGATCCAGCACAAGCAACAGCTCCGGGCTCAAACCGGACCATTCGATCGGCATGGAATTGGAGCTTACCGGTAGCCCACCCCGAACCTAATGTTCAAAACAAGACCACAGCAACACCGAACGCCCCGGTCGGCACCGGCCGGGACAGAAGGAGCCAAAGGTGTATTTCCAAGATCAGCTCATGAAAGCCAGGCAAGACGAACTGCTCCGCGCGGCGGCACGGCACCGGACGGCCGCCGAGGCCCGGCGCATCAGGCGTATCGGACGCATCGGACGCATCGGACGGATCAGAGCCGCGGCGGCGGCGGCCGGGCGCGGTCATCTCGCGCGACGGCACTACGACGGCGCTGCGCAGGCCGGGTGACGTGATACGTCAACCTGGCGCCTCCGCCAGCCCGTCAGGCGATCTCGGCGGGCTGGATCAGATAGGGGTCGTAGCGGTACCAGCCTTCGGTGCTGCCGTGGCCGTTGTTCATGTATTCGACGTGGCACAGCCAGCCGTCGCCCGATTGGAGCCAGGCGCGCAGGACACCGAACCGGCCACGGCCGGCGATGGTGATAAGCACCGGCTTGAAGCAGGGGCGGTAGCGGCCGCTCTGCGGCCGCAGGGCCTCCCGGGGCGGCGGCTGGACTTCCTCGGCGCTCGGCGACATCTCGGCATTCCGGGTCCACGACTCGTACTTATGTTCGAATATTATCACCTGACCTCGGACCGGCAACAACAGCCGACTCCCCTGCGACGTGCGCGTCCGGCGCTCCTGATCATTTCCGTAACGGCTGCCGCGCGGCACGACGATCGAGCCACTGCGGGCGCGGCGGGGGCCCAATGGCCCGGATGCGCGGCAGCCGTTGGGGCTGCGCTGCCCCGGGGGGCGACCCCCGGACCCCCCCGATGCGCCGTAAACGGCGCGGCCCGCGGCAGCCGTTACGGAATTTCTGTCGGGCCCGTCATGGGGCGGCGTTGATCGATCCTACGAGGCCGTCCTTCTCGCCATTGATTCCTGCGCTGAACAGCAGGGTGGTGGTACCGCCCGTCGTCGCGGTGCCGAATTTCAGCCCCCACAGGCCATCGATGGTGATGGGCTTGCCGAGGGTGTTGCGGAGCTGGCCGGAGAACTGACCGGAGAACTGGCCGAACGCGTTGATCCGCCCGTCGCCGAAATCGCCCACGATGAGCTGGCCAGCGAAGCGGCCGAAGCCGGCCGGTGCCCGGGCCAGGCCCCACGGGGAGTTGAGTGCCCCGCGCGACGCGAGCCGCTTCACCAGCAGCCCGTCGGTGGTGAAGATGTCGATGAACCCGTGACCGGGCCCGGCCACGTCATCGTGCTTCTGGGCGTTCTGCTTGGCGTACGTGACATAGATCAGCCCGTCGATCTCCTGGATGCCGAACGGCGCGTAGCCCGCAGGAATGTGCCGGTCGCGGAAGTCGCCGAACAGGTGCGCCTGATGGAAGCTGCTGTCGAATACGTCCACGGTGCCGTCGTGGAAATTGGTCGCGTACAGGAACGTGCCCGCGTCGGTGGTGGCGATGGCCAGGCCCTTGTAGACGGCGGTCGGCGAGCTGAAGACCACCTGAGCCGTTGACGCACCGTTGGTGATCGGATCGGCGGCCGGGTTCCACGCGCTGATCTGGCCCGCCTCGGCGGAGAAGATGAACAACGCGGGGCCGCTGCCAGCCGTGGAGGTGACCACGAAGCCGCTCGTCGCGTTGAACACCTGCCCCGTCGGGCTCGGCCCATCGCCCGTGGACGCGCGGCCACCGGGCAGCGCAACCGTGAGATTACGCTTGGTTACCGAAGTGCCACCCGGGTTCACCGAGTAGACGGTGGCGACGCCGGCGTTGTTGTCCGCCACCCAAAGCGGGGTGGTGGGGCCGAACGCCAGGCCCCACGGGTTGAGCAGGTTCCCGTCCATCACCTGGGCACCCTGGTCGCCTCGGTTGGAGATCAGGTTTGTCTGCGTGTACCTGTTCGCGGCGTGGTGAATCGATGCCGCCCCCGCTGGCATCACGGCTACCGCGAGCGTCAAGGCGCCAACGGACGCGACGGCCACGGTGCCCCAACGGACAACCAGTGACAGCGAGGTCCTTCTTCGGGTCGGCGTCATCGCCGGCTCCCGCTCGGTGCGGCTGTGGGTCTTTCGCACGCGCTGCTCCCTTCCCTGGTGCGCTGCTCCGCTCCCTGGTGCGCTGCGCACATGGAACGCCCCGGTGTGCGCCGCGCAAGGAACTTCCTGGTGCGCCGCGTAGGGAAACTTCCCGGTGCGCTGCGCACGAAAGCTCCGCGGTGCGCTGCGCACACGGAGACGTGATCGGTGAAATGCCGACACAACCAGCACGGAAGATGCCCCGTCGCTGGCTCAGCGCCGCCGCAGCTGTAACCATTCTGTTACCAGCGCGCCTGTTACCGGCGCGAGTTACCAGCCCGCGTATTACCGGCGCGCCCGAACCGGCCGCAACGAGCGTCTACCCCAGCGGCAGGCCACGTCTTCCCACCCGAAACGTCATTTTCCGCCCGGTCTGTCCCGGTATGGCAATCATTTCGGGTGGAAGTGGCCGACGCCCGCGACTCAGGGCGGCGCTACGAGTACGACGTCGAGGGTGCGCGGGCCGTGCACCCCCTCGACTCGCTCGAGTTCGATGTCGCTGGTGGCGGACGGCCCGCTGATCCAGGTCAAAGGACGGTCCGGGCGCAGCCGCGCGAGGGCCTCGGGCACGAGCGCGACGACCTGGTCAGCGCGGACGATGCACAGGTGGTAGTCGGGGACCAAGGTGATCGCGCGCCTGCCCTGATCCGGTGAACCGTCGAGGACGATCGTCCCCGTCTCGGCGATCGCGACGGCGGCGGCCGTGATCGTGCCGTCGAAGCGGTCAAGCTCCCGTGCGGAGAACGCGGCGTCGGCGACGGCCTCGACGCCGGCCGGCAGCGCCGGGAGGCGCAGACCAGGCGGCACCAGCACGCGCCGCGCGCCTCGCTCGGTCAGCGCCGCGCCGATCGCGGCGGCGAGCCCGGCTGGCGTGGTACGGCGCACGAGGGCGCGATAGTCGGCGAGCCGCCCGGCCAGCAGGTCGAGCAGGTCGCTGGCGCCGACGTCGCCGCGAAGCCGGTAGCGGCGCGGCACCTCGCCGCCGGGCACCTCGCCGCCGGGCACCTCGCCGCCGGGAGCGGGCGCGCCTCCCGCGCTGGCACCGAGCGCCGCACGAACGCGGCCGAGCATCTCCTCGCGTGCGCTCACGCCCGCTCGCCCTCATGCTCGCGGCGCCACCACTGCCGGAACGTCTGCGCCGGCGGCACCGGCGCGTCGCGTGCGCCGGTCCAGGCGGACAGCGGCGGCGGCAGCCGGCTGATCCGGCCGCGCCGGCCGAGCGCGCGGCCGAGCTTTCCCGCACCCTGCGCCGCCGCGTAGCGTGCGGGGCTCGCCATCACCCACGACGCGGCGGCCATGATGATCGCCTCCGGGCTCGGCACCCGATGGTCGCGCCGCGCCGCCTCGACGTGCCTGGCGCGAAGGTGAACGAGGACCGACGGGATGTCGATCTTCACCGGGCAGACGTCGTAGCAGGCGCCGCACAGCGACGACGCGTACGGCAGCGACGCGTTGTCCTCGATGCCGGTCAGCTGCGGCGACAAGATGGCGCCGATCGGGCCGGGGTAGATCGAGCCGTAGGCGTGGCCACCGGTCCGCTCGTAGACCGGGCACACGTTCAGGCAGGCAGAACAGCGGATGCAGTGCAGGGCCTGCCGGCCGGTCTCGTCGGCCAGCGTCGCCGTCCGGCCGTTGTCGAGCAGCACGAGATGGAACCGCTGCGGGCCGTCCCCCGGTGTCACCCCGGTCCAGATCGAGGTGTAGGGGTTCATCCGCTCGCCGGTGGACGAGCGGGGCAGCAGTTGCAGGAACACCTCCAGGTCACGCCACGTGGGGATCACCTTCTCGATGCCCATTACGGTGATCAGCGTGTCCGGCAGCGTCAGGCACATCCGGCCGTTGCCCTCGGATTCCACCACGCAAAGCGCGCCGGTCTGCGCCACCGCGAAGTTCGCGCCGCTGATCCCGACCCGCGCCGAAAGGAACCTGCGCCGCAGATGCAGCCGGGCCGCTTCGGCCAGCGCGGCGGGATCGTCGGTCAGCCCCGGGTCCACCTCGCCCATCTCGCGCAGGAAGATCTCGCGGATCTCCGCGCGGTTGCGGTGAATCGCCGGCACCAGGATGTGCGACGGCCAGTCGTGGCCGAGTTGCACGATCAGCTCGGCCAGATCGGTCTCGTGCGCCAGGATCCCCGCCGCCGCCAGCGCCTCATTGAGCCCGATCTCGTCGGTGACGATGGACTTGACTTTCACGGCCTCGGCGGCGCCGGTGCCGCGGACCAGGCCCACGACGATCTCATTGGCCTCGTTGGCGTCCCTGGCCCAGTGCACAACGCCGCCGTGGGCCGTGACCTGGGTCTCCAGCTGCCGCAGGTAGCGGTCAAGGTGCGCCATGGTTTCCGCTTTGATCGCGCGGCCCGCCTCCCGCAGCTCCGCCCAGTCAGGCAGTTCCGCGACGACCGCCGCCCGCTTGGCGCGGATGCCCGCGGTCGCCTTGGCCAGGTTGCGCCGCAACTGGGTGTCGGCCAGCCCGCGCCGCGCGGCCGCGGGAAACGGCTCGCTCCCCCGCAGGTGCCCGACCCCGCGCGGAGCCGCCGGCAGGCCGAGGAACGTTGTCATGCCGTCGGCCTGGCCGACGCGAGGATCTCCGCGAGATGCACCGTCTGGACCCCGGCGCGCAGCCTGGACAGCCCGCCGCCGATGTGCATCAGGCACGAACTGTCGCCCGCCGTGCATGCCTCCGCCCCGGTAGCTGCGATGTTGCGCATCTTGTCGGCCAGGATCGCGGTCGAGGTGTCCGCGTTCTTGAGCGCGAACGTGCCGCCGAACCCGCAGCAAACATCGGCATCGGGCAGGTCCACGAGCTCGATGCCGCCCACGTGGCGCAGCAGCCGCAGCGGGCGGTCGCCCACGCGCAGCATGCGCAGCGAGTGACACGTCGGGTGGTAGGTGACCCGGTGCGGGTAGTAGGCGCCGACGTCCTCCACGCCGAGCACGTCGACGAGCAACTGCGAAAGCTCGAACGTCCGCCCGGCCACTGCTTCGGCCCGGCGGGCCAGGGCCTCGTCGCCGCACCGCCTCGCCACCATCGCGTGCTGGTGCCGGATCGAGCCCGCGCACGATCCGGACGGCGCGACGATCACGTCACACCGTTCGAAAACGTCCACGTAGCGACGGACCAGCGGCAGCGCGTCACGAACGTAGCCGGTGTTGACGTGCATCTGGCCACAGCACGTCTGCGCCTGCGGAAACTCCACCTCGTGGCCAAGCCGTTCGAGCAGGCTGACCGTCGCGCGGCCTACCCCGGGGAAGAGCGTGTCCACCAGGCACGTCACGAACAAGGCGATCCGCATCCGCCTCACCCGCCCGGCCCCGCGCCGACACCAACGACCGGCAGGCCAGACGTGTCCGCCTCATCATCGACGCCACGGGCCACGGGCATCCTCCCTGCCTGGTGTCAGTGTTTACGGTGCGCTTGGAACGCGTCAAATTGCCGCGACAAGGCCGGTCAAGTCCCACTGGGAACCACAGCGATGGCCATCGGTGTGGCCAGGGGACGGGCGACGGGGCGCCGGGCGGATGAGACGTTCCTCACCGCCGCGTCATAGACGCGCGTCCCGGCCACGGCTAGCGTCATAACTGCCTGTTTCAGATGGGCAACCGCCTGTGATGGAGGTGCCGGCATGTCCCTGACCGTTTCACCCGATCTAGCCGAGCAGGCGCAGTCCGGTGAGGTGAGTGATGCGGCGTTCGTCGACTGCATCGCCACGTCGCTGCCTTACGCCTGGCAGGTGATCAGCGGCCTGATCCGCGAACTCGGCGTAAGCGGCGCCGACCTCGCGGACAACCAGGTGCCGCCGCCGGACGAGGCGGCCCGCGGCCAGCTGCTCCGGGTGCTGGCCAGCGATGCGATGCGCGGCGCGCTCGAACGGCATTTCGGCGTCCGGCTCGCGTTCCAGAACTGCCACCGCGCCGCGGTGTTCCGTCCAGGCGCCGACGCGGCCTACAAGGAGTTCATCACGGCGCGCGCGCAGATCCTCAACCAGCGCCCGGAGCTGGTCGACTGCTGACCTGCCGCCGCACCTGGGGCAGCACCTCGGCGCCGAGCCTGGCGATGTTCTCGCGCACGCGAGCCGGGTCACCGGCGCCCTCGACCATCAAGACGAGGTGCCTGATCCCGGTACGTAGCGCGGTCGTGGTCATGATCCGCACGCAGTCGGCGGCACTGCCGACCGGGTGGATCCGGCACAGCAGGTCGGCGTACGCGTCGGGGTCGCGGGCCTGACGCGCGCGGCCGTCGACCGGCACGTAACCGGCCAGGCCCGGCCCCAGCCAGCGGGGCAGCTCGCGGCGCAGCACCCGCTGAGCCGTTGCGCTCGTGTCAGCCACGTGCGCCACCACCGCCGCGATGTGCCCGCCCGCTTGCCGCCGGTGGCCGGCCGCCGCGGCCTGGTAGTGGGCGATCAGTTCCCGCTTGCCGTCGTCGCCGATATGCATGCCGAGCAGCATCGGCAGGCGCCGGGCGGCGGCGAGCTCGGCGGTGGCCGCCGATGTGGCGGCGACCACCACCGGCGGGCGTGGGGAGGTACGCGGGCGCGGCACCATCGCCACATCGCGGAAGGTGAACGCCGGGCCCGTGCCGGACACCCGCTGGCTGGTCAGCGCGGCGAGCAGCAGGTCCACACCCTCGGCGAACCCTGACTCGTAACGGGCCAGGCCGGTGCCGAACACTTCGAGGTCGATCCACGGGCCGCCGCGCCCGACCCCAAGCCAGAACCGGCCCGCGGACACCTGATCGAGCAGCGCGGCCTGCTCGGCGAGCGCGACGGGGTGCTGGGTGGACAGCACGCTCACCGCCGTGCCCACCACCACGCGCCGCGTCCGGCCAAGAACGTAGGCGGCCAGGGTGGCCGCTGACGGGCACACACCGTAGGACATGAAATGGTGCTCCGCCAGCCACACATCGTCGAAACCAGCCCGCTCCGCCGCCACCGCCGCCTCAACGGTGGCGGCGAGCACCTCACCCTCCGACTGGCCGGGAAACCGCGCGGCCAGCAAGAACACCCCGATCCGCATCCCACTACCTTCCAACGGCGGTCAGCGGCAGGGGCCGGAAGGAGCGAAACCGCGATCACCGGGTCCGCCCGCATGGCCCGGCCGGCGCCGCGCGCCAGCCGGCCGGCGGCGCCCGGCAGCCGGCGGCGCGCGCCAGGCCCCGCCGTCACGAATGGCCGTCGTCAAGCGCGAAGCTGAGGTAACGCGCGGCGGACCTCCGGATCGCCGCCGCGCCGTCGGCGTGCACGATGCGGCCCCACCAGGCGCCGTAGACGCGGTCGAACCGCAGCGGCTCGATCATGGCCAGCGCGCGGCGGATCGTGCGCGGGCGTTCCGGTATGTGGTTGGGGTAGCTGTACATGAAGCTGACCCAGCGGCGGTCCTGAACCACCGTGAAGATGTCGCCGGAGAACAGGGCGCCCGCGCCGTCCTGCGCGCCCGCCCAGTGCAGCACCTGGCCGCCGTCGAAATGGACCCCGGCGTTGATCAGCGTGAGGTCGCCGCCGATCTCGTGGGTGTCGCCGTCCCAGAACACGACCGCGTCGTCGGGTCGGGCGACCCATTCGCGGTCCTTGCGGTGAATGTAGACGGGAGCGTCGAACGCGTGCGCCCACTCGATCATCGACCCGTAGAAGTGCGGGTGGCTGACCGCGATCGCGCGGACCCCGCCCAGTTCGCTGACCCGCTCGAGCATGTCGTCGTCGATGTAGGTGATCATGTCCCAGAGCACGTTGCCGCCGGGGACGCGGACCAGCAGGGCACGCTGGCCGATCGCGGTCGGCGGGGTGGCGCCGACGCCGACGACACCTGGGCCTTCCTCGGCGATCCTGCCCCGGTGGCCGGCGGCCGTCAGTTCGGCGAGGGTGGTCCACTGCTGCCCGTCCCAGCCGACGTACTGGCGCTCGTCCGTGCAGATCGGGCAGTCCGCCCGCGCGGCGGCGTACTGGACCCCACAGGTACGGCAGATGGGCAGACCGTTTTCCATGTACGTACTTATAACCCGTGACCGAGGTCGTCAGCTCGCATCGGCGCTCAGTTGTTCCGTCCGCCGAAGATCCGCAGGAAGAACAGGAACACGTTCAGCGCGTCCAGGAAGATCGACGCGGCGATGAACGGCGCGGAGTCAAGATCGCTCGAGCGCCGCAGCCGCTGAAAGTCGAACATGGTCAGGCCCGCGAAGATCACCAGCCCGAGCACCGAGTAGATGAGCGAGCCGTGCGGGATCCGGACGAAGATCAGCACGATGCCGAACACGATGAGGGCGATGAGCGCGAAGAAGCTCACGCGGGCGATCCCGGACAGGTCCCGCCGCGTCGCGTAACCTGCCGCGCCGAAGCCGGCGATGAACAGCGCGGTGGCTCCGCCGGCCTGCCAGAGCGCCTGCGGGTTCGCGCTCGCGTAGTAATGGAGCGTCGGCGACATCGCGATCCCCAGCAGCGCACCGACCGCGAAGAGCAGGCCGGCGGTCAGCGCCCCGGACCTCCGCACGGTGAAGTTCATGCCGATCAGGCAGGCGAACGCGGCGATGAACGACACGATGGCCCAGCCGTGGGAGACGTTACGTCCCACGTAGGCGCCGAGCGCGAACAAACCGGCCGTGACCGCGACGTATCCCATCGTCTGCCCGAACAGGGTGTGAGCCCGGTCGCGAGTTGCCGTCCTGGTTCCGCCGTAGCCAACGAACTCGCCCATGACATCCTCCCTTGCTACGGGGTAACGGTATGTGACCCGGCGCGGCGTCGCCTCATCCGGGACCGCATCGGTTCCACCCGGCCCGCCTGCCCCCGCCTCGCACGACACACGGGCATATTCCTGAACGGCTGCCGCGGATGCGACATCCATCACCGCGGGGGGATCCCGGGGGGCCGTCCCCCCGGGGCCAGCACAGCCTGAACGGCTGCCGCGGAGCGGTGCGGGCGCTAGCCTCGGCCGTATGCCGACGACCACGACCGCGGACGGCCGGACACTGTGCTACCAGGAGTGGGGAGACCCCGGCGGCGCGCCGCTTTTCCACCTGCACGGCACACCCGGCTGCCGGCTCAGCCGTCATCCCGACCTCACGGTCTGGTCACGCCTGCGCCTGCGGGTGGTGACGATCGACCGGCCCGGCTACGGCCAGTCGACCGCGCTGCCGGGCCGCACCGTGAGCCACGCCGCAGGCGATGTCGCGGCGGCCGCCGACGCGCTCGGTGTCGGCCGGTTCATGGTCGTGGGCGGATCTGGCGGCGGCCCGCACGCGCTCGCCTGCGCCGCGGGCCTTGGTGACCGGGTGCTGGCCTGCGCGTCTGTGTGTTCAGCGGCGCCGTTGCAGACCGCCGAGATCGCAGGCCTGATCGGGACCAACCGCGAGGGACTCAGGGTGCTCAGCGAGGAGGGCCGCAGGGGAACGGTCGCCTTCCTCAGCGGGCTGCGCGATCGGCTGCTGGCCGACCCGGTCGCCGAGTTCAGCGCCGAGATCGCCGATTCACCCGCTGCGGACCTCGACTGGAACGGCCGGGCTGACGTGCAGGCCGTCCGCAGCGAGTCGCTGCTCGAAGCGCTGCGCCCCGGCGTGGACGGATGGGCGGACGACGTCGTTTCCCTGTTCGCCGACGGCTGGGGGATCGACATGTCCGCCGTGGGATGCCCGACCCGGTTCTGGCACAGCGACGACGACAGGAACAGCCCGCTGTCCGCGGTCGAGCGGCTCGTCGCGCAGGTGCCGGGGGCCAGCCTGCGCACCTGGCACGGCGAGGGCCACAGCGCGCCGTCCCGGCACATGGAAGACGTCCTGCGTGACCTGATCGAGATGGCCCGCGCTCGCAGTTAGGGCATGTCCCGCAGATCTCTGGCGGCACGGATCGGCGCCCAGACGACGACCGGCGGCGTTGTCGTCGTCGCCGGTACAAACCAGTACCGGCTCCTCGAAGACCGCTCAGTTGGGGTTGTACGGCGCGTGCCTCAGGTCCGGGGCCGGCGTCGAGCGGAGTGAGCGCAGCATCGTGGTCTCCCTGGCCAGCAGCGCCCGCTCGGCGGTGAGCCGGCGCAGTGCGTCCGGCTCGGCGAGCAGGACCTGCCGGTCCGGCAGATCGACGATCATCGACGCGGCGACCAGATAGGAAAGCGCAACCGGCTCCGCTGGCAGGTCGGGCACGCGGGCCTGCGCCGCGCCGCGCGCGGCGAGCGCGTCGAAATACGCGCGGAACGCGCGCCGCACGGCCTGGGCGGCGTGCCCCGCGGCCGTCTGGTCGCCGGTGTCCTCGGCGAGCAGGTCCACCTCACCGCGCAGGTACGGCCCGGAGTCGTCAACGCTGAGCAGCTTGAACCGCTGCGTGCCCGCGGTCACCAGATCGAACCGGCCGTCCTCGTGCCTGGCCACCTGGCGCAGCGTCGCGGTGCAGCCGACCTCGTGCAGCGCGCTGATGCCGTCCACACCCGTCTCGCGGCCCTTGCGGATCGCGATGACGCCGAACCGCCGGGGAGCGGGCCCGGCGAGCAGGTCGCGGACGAGTTGCCGGTACCGCTCCTCGAAGATGTGCAACGGCAGCGGCAGACCCGGATAGAGCACGGTGGCGAGGGGAAACAGCGGCAGCGTCACGCTCATGCTGCGACACTATGCCGGCCCTGGCTGCGCCGCGCCTCCCCCTGCGCCGGTCGTGGCTGCGCTGCGCCGGTCGCGGCTGCGCCGTCCTGGCGCTGTGCCGGTCCCTGCTACGCACGGAGCCCGGCGAACAGGTCATCCTCTGGCACCGGCGCGCCGGTGGTGTCGCTGACCCTGATGAAGCTCTCCCGGCCGAACGTGGCCTCCGCGAGGTCCGGCGGAATCTTGCTGAACCACGATTCGCGGATCTGGCTGCCGTGGGCGAACAGCGCATCGCGCTTACGGCTGAGCACCGGCCGGATGTCGATCGTGGTGGTGATGCGCTGTTCGGACTCGGCCATCTGCTGCCGCATCTCCGGCGTGATGTTGCGGGTGTCCGGCACGTCCTCGCCGAGTTCGCGCAGCACGTCCCATATCTTCTGAAAGTCGCTGCCGCGCATCGCCACGAGGTAGAGCTTGGCCGGGATGCCGGTGGCGGCCACGGCGGCCACGGCCGCCTCGCTCGCGTGCACGTGGTCGGGATGCTGGTAGGGGCTCTGGTTGTCATATGTGATCACGACCTGCGGCCGGTACCGCTCGATCAGGCCGCCGATCCGGGCGGCCACGTCGGCCGTGGGGATGTTGCAGAACGCGTCGGGCCGGTCCTTGTAGTCCCAGTCGGGCATGCCCGAGTCGTGGTACCCGAGCGGCTCGAGATCGGTGACCCCGAGAATCTTGGCGGACTCGCGCAGCTCGGTCAGCCGCAGCTGCGCCACCTCCTGCTCGTCGTGACCGTCCTGGCCGGGCTTGATCCCACCCGGCGCGTCCCCGAACTCACCGTTCGTACAGGTCACCACGACGGTACGGACTCCCTGGTCGGAGTAGGTGGCCAGCACACCGCCGGTGCTCGACGCCTCGTCGTCCGGATGCGCGTGCACCGCCATCAGGGTCAGGGTCTGTGTCATGCCCCAAGCCTGCCGGACAACGCCGCCGCGCCGGTAATCGGCCCCGCCTGGCCTGCCTGGCCCCGGGGGCCAGGCAGGCCAGGCGGGGAACGTCAGCCGGTGCCCCTGACGCGGTAGTAGGCCGTGGGGTGCCAGTAGGCGTTGGACCATGCCCAGCCGACCCGGGTGCCAGGGTCATGCGCTCCGAAGGTGATGTTGCCGCGGTCGACAAGCTCCACGTGCCCGGAACCGAAGAAGGCGAGGTCCCCCTGCCGTGCCTGGGCGTGGCTTATCCTGATCAGCCGGCCGCTGCTGAGCATGGCGCCGGTGGACCGGCCGAACCAGACGTGCACGTGCCGGTAGGCCGCGTAGACGAGCCCCGAGCAGTCGTAGCAGGACGGGCCGGTGCCACCCCAGCAGTACCACTTGCCGCGCTGCGTGGTCGCGTACTGGTAGGCGAGGTAGCGCAGGGGATGCCGGATGGTACGGGTGGCGGCCACGGCGGGCCCGGCGGCGAGCGTTAACGACGTCAGGGCCACAGACACCATGATCACGAACATGCGCTTGAACATCTGTTCTCCTTCGTTGCGCGTGAAAAGATCCCGGCTCGTTCAGTGGCTGCCTCCTGCCTCCCCGCGCGTTACGGAATCCGGGCATGCCGCATGGCCGCCCGCGGCTCACCGTCAACCCCCCGGCCGGGCATGGTCGGCGCCTGCGGCGCCGGCTCGGCCGCGTTCTGGTCGCCCTACTGGGCGTTTTCGGCCAGGGCGACCGTATTACCGTGCGCAGGTTCGACACGATTTGTCCGGGTTTCTTACAAAATGCCAGGTCACAGACGTGCCGCTACGGCCCCAAATGGGCCATCGGCAGGACGGATGGCCTGCGGGCGCTCCGCGCCCAGGTGGGGCGCGAGTTCGCGAAGAGCCGTGGTGTGGCGGGCGCGGCGGTGTCACGCACGCGCCGCCGTTCGGGATAATGCGCCGCGCCGCCTGCCAGCGGCCGCTGGGCCTGCTGGCCTATGGGCGGGCTACGGGCGGGCTACGGGTCCGGCGGCTCAGCGCCGGCCGTCACCGGAGGCGACGGCGTCGTCCGCCCAGAATTCGATGAGCTCGTCCTCGGTGAGCTGCGCGGGCGGCACGTCCGACCGCAGGGTGCGGCCCGTCGTCAGCGTCCAGGTGTTGATGAGCAGGAACGCCAGGAGGTCGTCTTCGGCCTGGCTGTGGCGCCGGGCGCGCAGTCGCACTGACGAGGCGGGCCCGG
>DATFVJ010000022.1:0-3802 GCA_035260365.1 Streptosporangiaceae bacterium | reverse complement strand
GCAAGCTGCGCGTGTATCGCAGCAAGACGGGTGGCAACGAATGGGAAGCGCTCACGAAAGGCCTGCCGCAGAGCCACTGCTACGTGAACGTGCTCCGGGACGCGATGGCCGTGGACTCGCTCGATCCGTGTGGCGTGTATTTCGGCACCACCGGGGGGCAGGTATACGCCTCTGCCGATGCCGGCGACAGCTGGGCACCCATCGTCCGCGATCTTCCGTCCGTGGTCTCCGTCGAGGTGCAGACGCTGCCATGATCCGCGTCGTGCTGCCCGCGCACCTGCGGACGCTCGCGCAGGTCGACGGCGAGGTCGAGCTTGACGTTCAGGGTCAGGTCACGCAGCGCTCGGTGCTCGACGCGCTCGAGGCCCGCTACCCGGTGCTGGCCGGGACCGTGCGCCAGCACGGCACCGGGCAGCGGCGGCCCTTCGTGCGGTTCTTCGCGTGCGAGCGGGACCTGTCGCACGAACCGCCTGACGTGCCGCTGCCCGACGAGGTCGCGGCCGGGGCCGAGCCGTTCCTCGTCGTGGGCGCGATGGCGGGTGGCTAGCCCGGGTGCGGTTCCATCGGGCCGAAGCCGCTGAGCCCTGCTGGCGGCGGTACGAGCACGGGCGGGGTTGGCTCGCGGTGCTTGGCGTGCTGGCGGGCGCCCTGGTCACAGCCCTTCCTGGGGCCGGTGAGCCCCAGGTGCTCGCGCAGCGCGTCGAGCAGGGTCACCCGCGTGTCCACCGTCAGCTCGCGCTGCGTGCCGTTGACGCGCAGCGCCACCGCCAGCTCAGGAGCGCCGCGCGGCAGCCGTTCTGGATCATCCACAGCGCCTCGCTTCGATAGCTCGTCGCCACGGTACGTTAGCCCGGTGCGGGCTCACCGCTCCGATGCGGCTTCACCTGGCGACGGCCCAGAGCCGGACGCCAGGTTCACCTTCGCCAACGAGCGCACCTTCCTCGCGTGGGCGCGCACCGCGCTCGCCTTCGTGGTCGCGGGGCTGGCGATCGTGCAGCTCCTGCCGCCCTTTCCCGGTGTGCCGTGGGGCCGCCGCCTGCTCGGCATCCCGCTCATCGTCCTCGGCGCCGTCATCTCGGCCGCCGCCTACCGCGAATGGGCGCGCAACCAGCGGGCGCTGCGCCGCGGTGAGCCGCTGCCGCGGACCAGGATGCCGGCGATCGCGACGCTGACGATCACAGCGATGGGGATCGTGGCCGCGGTCGTGCTCCTGCTCTCCGCCGTGTTGCGGCGCTGATGGCAGCGCCCAACGATCCGGAGGACGCCGACCCCGGCCTGGCCAGGGCGAGGACCCAGCTCGCCTGGATCAGAACCGCCCTGTCGGTCGGGGCGCTCGGGGCCGTCATCATCAAGCGGGACATCGCGGCCGGCCTCGCCGTGCTGGCCGTGACCCCGCTGATCTGGTGGATTGGCCACCTCTTCGCCACCCCGGCGGCAACGGGCGCCCTGCCGCGGCGGCTCCTGCTCGTTACGGTGACCATCATCGGGGTGTCCCTGGTGGCGCTCGCGGTCGCGGTCACCGGCCGGTGAGGTGACCGCGGTGGCGGCGCTTCACGGCCCGCTGAGCTGCTCGGGAACCGAGGGGAGCACGGTGTCGAAGTACGAGCGCGCGGCGGCGGTCGTGCCGACGTCGCAGCCCGCTTCCTCGGACAGGTACCAGCGATGTTCGAGGATCTCGTGGAAGACTTCCGCGGGGGCGAGCCTGCCGCGCAGGCCGTCCGGGATGTTCGCGACCACGGGGTCGTACACCTCCTCGAGCCAGCGGTTCGCGGCCACGACCTCGGACACCGGGCGGGCGGTCTTCTGCTCGAGGTACCCGCGGAAGCTGGCGATGTCGTTGAGCAGTCGGCGCGCCTGGTTCTCCGCCACCGCGAGGCCGGTATGCAGGAACAGCTGACGGCTGTGGTGCCCGGACTCCGCGACCCGGGTCCGCAGGCGCAGCCGGTATCCGTCCTTGGTGCTGAGCAGTTCCACCTCGTCCACGTCATAGCCGAGGTCGTTCAGCCGTCTCAGCCGTTCCGCGATCCGGTACCGCTGATCGTCGGGGCGCAAGATCTCCTCACGGGTCAGCTCGTCCCACAGACGCTGGTAGCGGCGGGGCAGATCCTCGGCGATCTCGAACGGATCCACCTCCGGCGGCAGCAGCTCGCCCGCCTGGAGATCGAGCAGCTCGCCCGCCACGCGCTCGACGGCAAGCTCGACGTCCCAGTTCCGCTGGCCGTCGGACAGCGACGGGTGGTGCTCACTCGTCTCCGCGTCGACGAGGTGCGCCTCGAGCTTGCCGGCGTCGAAGCAGAACAAGGTGTTGGACAGGGAGCAGTCGCCCCAGAAGAACCCGGACAGATGCAGCCGGACGAGAAGCTCGACGAGCGCGTCGAGGAGCCGCTGCGTCGGCTGGCCGCCCCTGGGGTTGGAGAACAGCGCACGGTAGGACGTGGAGTAGGCCAGGTACCTGGTGACGAGGATCGCGTCCGCGTCCCGGCCGCGGTCGACGACGATCCCGACGACCTCGACGGCAGGGACATTCAGTTCGGCGAGATCGCGCAGCAACCGGTACTCGCGCCGGGCGAGATTCTCGTGCAGGGACTTCACCGCGTAAAGGCCGCTGTCGTCCGCGACGAACCTGACGACGTGCCGGGAGATCCCGCGCTGCCTGATCTCCACGATCCGGTCGTCGCGCCACTCCTCGAGCGGCTCGGTCCAGGGCAGGGTGAGCAGGCCGGCGGCGCTGTCACCGGGTGGGCTGAAGACAAAACGCACGGGTACCTGTCTATCTCCTTGCGCTCTCGTCGCGCACCCATAGCCCGATCAGGCCGCGGAAGTGGCCGATGAACTGGCCGTGCTCGTGGGCCGGGTGGCCCGACCGGACCGTCTCGACGAGGAGGCGGTCGAAATCGGGGCCGGCCACCCAGTCGAGCACGACCTCGTCGAGGTGGCGGAGCCTGCGGTCGCAGAAGTCCTGGTAGTGCCCGACGTCGACGTAGGCGTCGGCCAGTGCGCACGGCATACGCGCCGCAGGTCAGGACGACAGGTACGCCCGCGGCCAGCCGGAAGGTCACTGCCGTGTCGTCCACGCGCGGGCCCGCTCCCCCGGTCACCCGCACATGGTGCCCCGTATACGCATCCAGTGACAATGTCCGTGTTTGCTCAGGCATGACGCGAGGCGAATCAACCCGTGACGTCGCACGCAGATGGCACAATGCGGTCGTATCCACCATCGGAAGGCATCGACGCCGTGCCGCTGAGCTTCCCTTGCCGCGCGAAGGCCACCGCCGCCGTGGCTCTCGCCACCGCCGCGGTCGCGGGCGCCGCCGCGCCGGCGCGGGCCGGTCAGGTCCGTGCGCGCGAGTGGTGGCTGCGGGCGCCGCACATCACCAGGGCGTGGGGCCACGTCCAAACAGGTGGATACGCCAGGTTCGACAGTACGAGTGCGGCCAGTGCGGTGGTCGCGGGGAGGCAGCCTTGATCAAGTCACGCTCTTCAGCCTTCACGCCTGCCCAGGTGACAAAGGCGCTGACGCACAGCAGCCTGTTCCACCCACGCGGTGGAAGGTCCGACGGCTCAGGTTGCGGTACGGCCGACGCGACGGGGGTTCTCGGGCTTGCCGCGCAGATCCAGGCCGCCCCGCCACCGGCCGCGCCGCCGCCGGCCACACCGAGCAGCCGGAACACGTCCGCCGCGGTGGCGGCGCCGCCGACGATCGCGGCCGCCGGGCTCACCCTCGGCTCGAGCCTGCTCGACGACGCCGTCTTCCTTTTCCTCGTCGTGCTGGCCGTGCTGCTCGCGATGTCGATCGTGGCGG
>DATFVJ010000021.1:0-2032 GCA_035260365.1 Streptosporangiaceae bacterium | reverse complement strand
TCGCGGGAAAACCGTTGGCCGCGCTGGCCGCGGCAGGGTACGAAGACAAGCATGGACGAGCCATATCCGGTCCGCGCGATCACCGAGGACGAGTTCGCGGCCATGTACGCGGCCGATGAGCACGCCTTCCACACGGCGTGGCCAGCCGGACCCGAGATTCAGCACTTCCGGGAACGATTCGAGTTCGACAGAAGCCTCGCGGCGGTCGACGGCACCGTGATCGCCGGTTCCGCGTGCGCGTTCAGCTTCCTGCTGAGCGTGCCGGGACAGGTGGTGCCCGCGGCCGGCGTCAGCGGCGTTTCCGTGTTGCCGACCCACCGCCGGCGCGGCATCCTGCGGAGCCTGATGACGCGCCAGCTCGCCGACGTCCATGACGCCGGTGAAGCGATCGCCATCCTGTGGGCCTCGGAAGCCGGGATCTACGGGCGCTTCGGCTACGGCGTGGCCACCGCGTCCGCGTCGTTCACGATCAGGCGCGGCGACGGGCGGCTCGCGCCGGGAGCGCCATCCGATCCCGGGCTTGAGCTGCGCATCGCGGCACCGCAGCGCGCCCGGGGCGAGCTCGCCAAGCTCTATGACACGCTCCTGCCCGGCCGCCCCGGGCTTTTCGCCAGAGACGACCGCTGGTGGGATGCCGCGCTGTACGATCCAGCGCACCGGCGCGAGGGCCGTGCCCCGTTGCGCTGCCTGCTCGCGGAGGACGCGTCGGGCCCGCGAGGTTATGCCCTTTACGCGGCGTCGCCGCGCTGGGACGACGACGGCCTCCCCGCGGCCACCATCGCCGTCCGTGAGCTGATGGCCGACGGCCCGGCCACCGCCGCGGCCCTTTGGCACGACCTGCTGAGCCGCGATTTGACCGGCGAAGTCACCGCGTGGAACCGGCCTGTCGACGACCCGCTGCTGCACCTGCTGGCCGACCCCCGCCGCGCCCGCGCCCGCTTCAGGGACGCGCTGTGGGTCCGCCTCGTCGATCTTCCCTCGGCGCTCACCAAGCGCCGTTACGCCGCACCCGCCGACGTGGTCATCGAGGTGACCGACGAGATCTGCCCGTGGAACGCGGGTACCTGGCGGCTGCGGGTACCCGGACCGGCCGACACGGCGGGACCGGCCGACACGGCGGGACCGGGCGCGGCGGCTGCGGAGTGTGTACGGACCAGTGATCCAGCGGAGCTCTCCCTCCCGGTGGCCGCGCTCGGCGCGGCGTACCTCGGGGGCACGCGGCTCGGCGCGCTCGCGGGCGCCGGGCTGGTCAAGGAACTCAGGCCAGGCGCGCTGGCCGCCGCGTCCACCGCGATGTCGTGGGATCCGGCCCCGTGGTGCCCGATGGTGTTCTGACCGCGCCGCGCTTACGGCCCGGCTTGTTGCGGCGCGCCGGGCGGCGCCTTGTCCTGGGGCCGGCGCGGCAGCCGGCGCGCGATCGGCAGCAGCAGGACGGAGCAGAGCAGGCCGACGAGGAACGCCCCGGCGAGCCCGGCGCGCAAACTCGCGCCCGCCGCGTCGGCGAGGGCGACACTCGCGCCGCCGAGTCCCGCGCCCATGGCCACGCCGAGCGTGTCCATGAGCAGGGAGGAGGATAGTTCTCCCGCCTCGTCGCCGGTGGCCGTGGCGCCCATCACCGCGAGCGGAATCGTCGGGAACGCCACGCCCATGCCGACGCCCGCGACGGTCCAGCCGATGTACGTCGTCACGACGGGCAGATACAGCAGCCCGCCCGCGACCACGAGCGTGCCGATCGCGACGAGGGTGGCGCCCGCCGCCACGAGCGATGCGGTGCTCCACGTGTCCGCGCGACGGGACTGCCACCAGCTTCCCGCTGACCACGCGACCGTGGCCGAGGCCACCACCACGCTCGCCCCCGCGACGGACATGCCGCGGACACTGGTCAGCATCAGCGGCACGAAACCGTCCACGGCGAAGAACGCCGCCGACAGCAGGAAGGCGGATGCCGCCGCCGCGGGAATACCCGGCCGCGCGCGGAACGTCCCCGTCGGGACGATGCGGGCGAGGGCCGGCAGGCCCAGCGCAATTCCGG
>DATFVJ010000020.1:0-27937 GCA_035260365.1 Streptosporangiaceae bacterium | reverse complement strand
GGGCGTCCGCAGCCGACTGACAGTACACGCAGGATGACCAATTCTGCGCCTGCTTCATGGCGTTCTGTCACGCACCAGTCGCCGCGCATGACGGCAGGGAGGTTACTCGCGCGCCGCATGTCAGCCCCGCCGCCACCTTCCGTGATGGCAGCCGGAGTGCCGCCAGTGCCGGACGGAGCCGCCATGGTGAGCATCCCAACGCCCAGGGTGAGTGGGCGGAGACGCTCATAAGCGAGGCATACTAGCAACCGCGGTTCGCCCAGAGTGACGGCCGACACTCAGGGCAAATGAGGCCTAACAACCAGCACCGATGGCCGGATTACACGTATCTGGTCGCTACCCGAATGACAGGCGGGCTGGTCGCCAGCCGCTCAGCTCGCACGGGCCGATGTTGATTTTTTCTTAACGGCTGCGCCGGTGGCGCGTACGGGCCGGTGACGCCTCGTTTGACCCACAACCTTCCGGTTGGCTCCCTCGTCTACGGGACGAGGGAAGGAAATGGCAATGCTGTCTGTGAAGGTCTCTGCGCTGGCTGGTGCCGCGGTCGCCGCGCTGCTCACCAGCGTGGCAGGCTGCGCGCCAGCCCATCAGCCGGCGGCAGGCCGGCAGCCGTCCGGCTCGGCCTCACCGGCGCGGTCCCAGGTCACGTCGAACGCCATCTCGGCTGGTTCGCCGAGCCCGCCGGCCGGCGGCCCGGTGCCCGGCCGATTCGCCGCCACGTCGGTCACGTTCGTCTCGGCGGACGAGGCGTTTGTGCTCGGCACCGCTCCGTGTGCGAATCCGCCCTGCACGTCGATCGTGCGCACCTTGGACCGGGGTGGGAGCTGGCGCGGCCTACCCGCCCCTGTGGTGCCCATCGGGTGGCCAGGGATCGGCACGACGCCGGCTGTGTGGGGCATCCGCTTCGCCACGCCGGCGCACGGCTTCGTATTCGGTGACGGCTTGTGGGAGACCGCCGACGGCGGCGAACACTGGAGTCACGACCCGCGGCCCGGAGGTTCGATCCTTGCGCTTGCCGCCCTGGACGGACAGGTGCTCGCGCTTACCGCGCGGTGCTCGCGTGGCTACGGCTGCCAGCGAGCTAACCTGCTACGCCGACTGCTTGGCGGGGGTTCCTGGAGCACGGTCGCGGCCGTTCACGTCACCGGCGCGGGCCCGACCGACCTGATCGCTACCCGGGCTGGTACGGCAGCACTGCTCGACGGCACCAAGGTCGTCGTCACACGAGATGGCGGGCGCAGCGTCACCCTCCACCGCACGCCATGCACCACGCTCGGCCTGGCGTACGCCACCTCGGTCGCGGTGAGCTCGCCTCGCGGCTTGGCGCTGCTGTGCATCGGCCAGGGTTACACCGGCCACACCGACAAGCGGATCTACATGAGTGCTGACGGTGGAGCGCGGTGGATGAGAGCGGGCACGCCAAACAGCGAAGGCGATGGTGGAACCCTCGCTGCAGCCACCTCAAGCCGGTTGGCTATCGCCACCGCGAGCGCCGCGAGCTGGCTGTTCCACTCGGGCGACGCCGCAGCCAGCTGGCAAACCGTGCGCACGCAGGACGACGGCGGGATGGGCTGGTCCGACATCGGCTTCACCACGGCCGCCGACGGGGTCGTGGTGCACGGGCCCGCCGTCAGCGACGGGAACCGCGACCACCGCCCCGGGCAACTGCTGCTCAGCGCGGACAGCGGCGCCACGTGGCGGCTGGTGACGTTCTGAGCACGTCTAACTCGGTGTATGTGTGGCGGCGGCGCTGGCGTGCTGGCGGCGAGGCTGCGCTGGCCTCGAAAGGCCCTGGTGGGGCGGTGTGCCGGCTGGGCGAGGGGCAGCTGGGCCGGCTGTGGGCCGCGCTGGAGGGCGGCCCGGCCCGTAACCAGTCCTTGAACGGGAGATCTTCGGGTGAGTTCATCCCGAAATCAGCGCCCAGACGACTTTTCCCTCGATCATGTCGGGGGTGGGGTACCAGTCCCATTGTTCGCTCATGGCGTCCACGAGCATGAGGCCGCGGCCGCCTTCGGTGCGGTCGTCCGGGTGCATGCGCACGGGCGGGTTCGGGTTGGCGTCCCAGAACAAAATGAGGACGTGCTTGCTGTCCGACAGCAGCCAGAACCGGATGGGCAGGCCCGTTTCCGTCGCATTTGCCGCAGTGATGGCGTTTGTGGTCAATTCGGACACGAGCAGCTCGACGCTGTCGGTCAGGTCGCGCAGGCCCCATTCCCATAGCACGTGACGCGCGTGCAGCCGTGCGCACGGCACGGCGCTGGGCAGCGGTCCCAGTGCAAGGTGAGTGTGCAGTGGCCAATCGCCCGTCTCAATGGGCACGGGGAGGCTTACGGCATGGGATGGCATGTCTTGACCGTTCGCTGTCGGTGGTGTCGCTTACGATCTTTGCCGAGGTAAGGAAGCGTCCGCAGCATGTACAGCCCGACAAATGACATGTACGATACGGCCAATGTTCGTATGGTACGCCGATAGGTGGTGTGGTGATCATGAAAGACGATAGTGATACGACGACTCCGCTTGATACGTTCGGCGAGGAGCTGCGTGCACACCGCACCAGAGCCAAGCTCCAGCAGGCCGAGGTAGCGCCGAAGCTGTTTATCAGCACCAGCCTCGAAGGCGCCATCGAAAACGGCAGGCGACTCCCGAAACGCCAGACCGCCAAGCTATGCGATGAGCTGTTCGATGCGCCGGGAACATTTCTCCGGCTGTGGAGGCTCGTGATGCAGCGCGCCTATCCGCTGCGGTTCGGCCTGTACGCGGAGCTAGAAGCGGACGCCACGCGCATCCACGTGTGGGAGATGCGTTACGTTCCCGGACTGCTGCAAACTCCCGATTATGCCCGCGCCATCCTCAACCTAGATGTATCACGCGGAACTGACGACGCGATAGATGCAGACGTAACCACGCGAATGGCCAGACAGGGCATCTTTACCAAGGACG
The DNA here is from genome assembly GCA_035260365.1 of Streptosporangiaceae bacterium. Lineage (GTDB taxonomy): Bacteria > Actinomycetota > Actinomycetes > Streptosporangiales > Streptosporangiaceae > DATFVJ01. Next base: position 24,997 of record DATFVJ010000020.1, on the reverse strand, counting down.
ACGCGCCGCTCGCATGGTTCGTCATCGACGAATCTGTGCTCTACCGTGCCTATGGTGGTAAGGACGTGATGCGTGAGCAGATCCAAAAACTAATCACTATGGCCGCGCATCCAAGGATCGTAATCCAGATTATGCCCTTCACAGTGACGGATCATCCCGGACCCTACGGGCCGCTAATCATCTTCGAGCTTAACGATTCGCAACCGATCGCTTACGCAGAAGGTAGGGGATCGGGCAGGCTTATAGAGACTCGCGCTGATGTTGCAGAGGCTATCGCATGTTATGATCTGATACGAGCAGCAGCCCTACCCCGAAGTGCCACGCTCGAATTGCTGAAAGCGAGGCTGACAAGTGAGTGAGAATCTGATCTGGATTAAGTCAACATATTCAGGCTCCGAAGGCGGTCAATGCGTCGAGATAGCGTCGATTTCCAATGGGACAGCCGTCCGTGACAGCAAAGACCCTGACGGCCCGGTCCTGCGCTTCACGCGTGATCAGTGGCGCACGTTTGTCGCCGACGTCAAGGCCGGCCGGCGGCGGTAGGGGACAGGCGAGCAAGGTTCCTCCGGCGCGAACTCGGTAATCACCCACAGCAGGTGCCCGGGGAAGCGGCTTCTGGCCGTACGGCCAGAAGCCGCTCCACGGGCGTCATCAGGCGTTCGCCCAGACCGGGCGAACTCCGCCCAGTCGACGAAGTCACGCTCAGGCTCGCGGCCGAACCACCGCGCGACACCGGTGGCCAGGCCGCGCAGGATCATGGCCTGGTCGGCGACCACGTGGAAGCTGGCTCCGATCGCGGCCGGCCGGGTCAGCGCGCGCTCGAATGCCTGCGCCACGTCGTCGGCGTGCACGTGGTGCAGGACGCCGAGGCCGTGATCGGGGAGCGCGAGCGGCTGGCCGGTGGCCAGGCTGGTCCAGGCCGCGGGATCGAGGTTTCCGGCCGGCGTGATGACCGGCCAGCCTGGCCCGCTGATGTGACCCGGGTGGAGCACGACGGCCGGGACGCCGCCCACCAGCGTCTCCCGGTGCAGCAGCGCCTCGGACGGTGCCAGCCCGCGCAGCCGTTCGGGATCATGATCCTTTACGGCTGCGCGGGTGGCGTGCACCCTGGGCGGTCCTGCGTCGTCTTGAGGGCGGTGTCGTCGAGGACGAACGATGTCTGCTGGGTGTAGTCCTCCGCGCCGGTGAACTATCAGTGTGATGGTCGATACGTGCGATCGGAGTAACGGATTTGCCACAAAGTGTGATATAAGGTCGGGAGCGCGCATAGGGCCGGGCGGGGGAACGATGGGCAGCAAGCTCGCGCCGGGGAGGCATCTCGTCCTTGCGGCCTTGGCCGCGCCGATCTCGTCGGCCGCGGTGCCGCGCGACTGGCAATGCCTGGACCTGCCCCGCGTTTGGAGCGACCCGTGACTCAGCCCCCACCCCCGACCGGCCCGACCTCAGATCACCAGGAGCACGAGAACCAGCCGTGGACGATCAACATTCCCGGCCATGCCCAGCGGAGTGACTCACCCGAGTACACGCACTCCCGGCAGCTCATGAACAACATGGCGAGCCAGGTCGGCGCGCTGATCTATGGCAAGCCACCCTTCGAGGACCACCACGGTGGCGGATTATGGCTCAAAGACGACCAGGGGTGGTTTCTGGTCCGCAATCTCGTCGGCATGGAATGGTCGTCACAGTTCTGTGCGGACCCAGCCAAGGTCGACCTGATCAGGCAGAACGCCAAGCGTCTCTACGCGGCCTTTCCCGGTGCCGCACAGGAGCTTGGCATACAGCAACTGCTCGACACCCCGATCACCGACGCGGCCGGCGTCGCCCAGTGGACCGACTCGATCTGCAACGCCAGCGTCCCGCTGCCGAGCCCGTCGCATACGGGCACGCTGCCGGCCGGTGGCGGGGTGCACCACTATCCGAGCCCCATTACCGAGATCGCGTTCTTCAAGCACGACAGCTTCCAGCTCTGGGTCACCGACCAGCAGGGCAACCCGGTGGCCGTCGCCCCGGTCGGCCCGCCAGGTTCCGGTGACGGGCGGATCCACGTGCTCTACGCGACCCCGGGCTCTGATCTCGCCGGCCAGGTCCACCAAGCCGAGGCGCAAAGCCAGCCGCTGATCCTGGACCCCAGCCACCCACTGGCACAGCAGGCCTTCGCGAGGCAAACTGGCTGATCCGCTGATCATTCCGCCGATACATGTGACCGCCCGCGGGCGCTTGACAGCATGTGCTTGTTAGGAAAGATTCCTAACAAAGAACGTGCGGACCGCCTTGCGGCAGGTAGATCCAGACGCAGCCGGCGGCCCTGGCGCGGGCCCGGCGCCGGTGCGGTCACCCCGCTTGCCCTTCGCACGGCAGATCTCGGGCTCACGGAAGGAATGATCCATGGCCACGCGGAAGAGAATTCGCGGACGGCGGTTGCGAGCAGTGGCATCTTTGGCTTTGGCAGCCGGCTGCGTGTCCGCTTTTCCGGCGATCGCTCACGCCACGCCCTTAACCGTGGTCACCATCCAGTTCGACGACGGCAACGCCGATGTGAACCAGTGGCTCGCCCCGCTCGACAACCACGGCTTCCCTGCCACCTTCTACGTCAACAGCGGCACCGTTGGGACCGCCGCGAAACTGACCTGGGGACAGCTCACCACGCTGAACCAGGCCGGCAATGAGATCGCCAGTCATACCGTCGACCACGTCGACCTCAAGAAGCTGAAACTCGCCGGCGCCAGGTACCAGGTCTGCCAGGACCGGGTGAATCTCGCCAGCCACGGCTTTCAGCCGCAGTCACTCGCCTATCCCTACGGCGACTATGACTCCACGGTGGAAACGCAGGTCGTCCAGTACTGCGGCGACAACAGCGGCCGCACCGTCACCGGGGTCAACGACAAGAACGTGTTCGCCGAGACGATCCCACCCGCCGACCCGGACGCGACACGGACGCCCCCCGACCCCAAACAGGGCACGTCGGTGTCCACCATCGAGGGCTACGTCACCGCGGCCGAACAGCACGGCGGCGGCTGGGTGCAGCTGACCTTCCACCACATTTGCTCAGGCTGCGACGCGTACTCGATCACGCCTGCAAACATGCAGTCCGTGCTGGACTGGCTCAACACTCAAGTCACTGCTGGCGCCGTCGCGATCAAGACCACCGAGCAGGTGATCGGCGGTCCATACATCACACCGTTCTGCTGCTAGGGTGCGGGACATGCCCCAGCCCGGGCCCGTCCGCCGCGGCCACCGGGCCGGCAACGACCACCGGTGCGTCCTCACTCCGCCCGCGCCGGCGCAGGGCGGTGATCCCGAGCACGCCTGCGACCGGCGCGAGGGCGAGCTGCGGCAGCTGGTAGCGCCAGTCGAAGCTTGATAATGCCGCGGGTGGCAGCAGTACGAGCAGTGGGGCCGCGGTGAACAGGAAGCACACCGGGCGCAGCGGGGAGCGCCGGGCCCGCCGGATGCCGAGCGCGCCCGCGAGCCCGATCGCGAGCGCGCCCGCCAGCAGCGGGCCGGGTGTGTACGCCGCGCCGTATCCGCGCAGGAAGCGCGCTAGCTGCGGCTGAACATAGGGCCGGGTCAACCCGAACGGCTTGAGCACATAGCTGACCTCAGGCACGTCGGTATACGGGAACGACGTGCCGAAGCGCAGGTAGCTCTCGTCGTAGCGCTCCGGGCCGAGGCCGCGCACGGGAGCGAACCCGTAGCCGAAGTCGGTGGCGACCACCTTGGCGTAGGTGAGCGGCTGGTGCTCGATCACCCGGCGGGCGAAGTCGCTGATCACGGTGTCGACGTTCATGCCCGCGGGTGGCCGGTAGCGCCACTGCGGCGATTTCGACGACCACATGTAGAAGTTCTGGTCGCGGCGCGAGGGCGGGCCGTAGGGGCAGAGCGCCCGCTCGTAGCTGGGCAGGGCCAGGCCGTTGCAGTCCGCGAACGGCGCCACCCGCCCGTAAAGAAAGTGCCCCGAGTAACTGGTCACCGACCACGGCCCGCGGGTCGCGTGGTACCAGCCCATGTAGCCGGCCAGCGGCAGCGCGACCGCCGCGGCCAGTGCCCCGCCGCGGATGAGCAGCAACCGCCGCGGGCGCACGGTGATCAGCACGTACACGATCGCGGCCACCGCCAGTACCGCGCCATCGACGCGGACCAGGGTCGCGGCCGCGATCGCCAGGCCCGCGATGATGACCGCGGATGTCCGGGGCCCGTCGCGCCCCGCATGCCAGGCCAGCGCGGCGAGCGCGGCCACAGCGAGGAACACGAACACCACATCGGTCAGCACGTACTGTTCGAGGTCGAGCTGCAAGGGGTCGAACAGAACAGGGACGGCGGCCGCCACGCACCAGCCGCGCCGGCCGCCCCAGCACAGGAGCAGGGCGTAAATCAGCACACCGGTCGCCAGGCCCATCAGGTGCTGGGCGATCGGCACCACGCTCAGCTCGTGCAGCCGCACCACCGGGGCGAGCAGCAGCGAGTAGCCGGTGGTGCGCACGTTCCCAGGCACCGAGGGGTGCAGTGCGAACTGCATGTAGTAAACGGTGTCAGGGAAGATAAGAGCCGGCTGGTAGGCAACAAGCACGACGATCCGCAGCGCGGCCGCCATGGCGAGGAGGCCGGCGAACAGCCGGTGCCGCCGCAGCACGCCCGCCGCCCGCCGCGATCCGCCTCCCACCGCGCGGAGCAGGCGCGCCCGGGCGGGCGCCGCGGCGCCCGCCGCTCGAACGTCGTCACGCCGCGATGTGGCGGTGGCGTCCGCGCGGACCGGGTGATGCGCGGCTTGCGGGTGCGGCATGACGCCCAGCCTAGGAGCTGGACGTCCCGGAACGGGCAAAGTGTTGTTTATGCGGATTACGCCCCGGCGGCGGTCACCCGGTGCGCGCCGGTGGCAGGGGGCGCGCTCCCCGCACCGTCATCCTGGCCGCGGCCGGCCTGGACGGAAAGATCCTGGTGGCCGGCTCGGCCAGGCAGGGCCGGATCAGGTTCGCGTCACGCACCCATCGGTGTGAGCACGAACACCGGAATGATCCTGGTGGTCTTCTCCTGATACGCGGCGTAATCCGGCCAGGCCGCTATCGCTCGCTCCCACCAGATCGCGCGCTGCTCGCCGGAAACCTCCTCGGCCCGGTAGTCCTTCTTGACCGGGCCATCCTGGAGTTCCACATGCGGGTTCGCGGTCAGGTTGTAGTACCAGACCGGGTGTCTGGGCGCGCCGCCCAGCGACGCGACGACCGCATACTCGCCGTCGTGTTCGACGCGCATCAGGGGAGTCTTACGCAGCTTCCCGGTCTTCGCGCCCACCGACGTCAAGATGATCACCGGCTTGCCGTTCAAGTGTGTTCCCTCTGTGCCGCCGGAGCGCTCATAGAGGTCAACCTGGTCGCGGGACCATGACGCCGCGCTTGGTTCGTAAGCACCGGTAAGAGGCATGCCAGCGGAACACGGGCCAGCGGCTCGTTTGTTCCCCCGTGCCTGACGCGGATCAGCCATCCAGGCCGGGCACCACGTCAGCCGAGCTGTGCGAGTCCTTTCTTTAGATCGTCACCGTTCATCACCGGCGCAAGCTCGACGTCGGCGTTCAGTTCCATGAAGAACGGCTCCGCGAACGGCGGTATGCCGGACGCATCGGGAAGGTCGAACACCATGTACGCGGTCCGGCGCCCGTCGAACGTCGTGAAGTACATCCCTTCCGGCTTCCAGCGCTCGGCGGCGCGCTGCATGACAGCACCCAGGGTGCCGTCGTTGATCGCCCGGTTTCCTGACTCGGCGGGAATGCTGATCCTGGCCATGACTCGCATGAGTAGCCCCCCGTGAACTCGCTCCAGCAACACCACCACCATCATACGTCACATGCTTCACGAGCGCTCATCCGGCCAGGTTCGCCGCCAGCAGTCCGCTGGCTGGGCGGCGAACCTGGCCGGGCTGGGCGGCGAACCTGGCCGGGCTGGGCGGGAACCTGGCTGGGCTGGGCCGGTCAGAATCCGACCGGCTGCTTGATCAGCACGACGTGGATGCGGCCGGGCAGCTCCTGGTGGATCTCGAGAACCTTCCCGACGGAACTGTGCTGCCCGTAGGCGGCCTGCGCGCGGGCGTCCTCGAGCGGCAGGCTGTGCTGATAGATCCGCTCGTGTGCCGCGGCCAGGTCGGGGACGAGCTTCTGCGTGCCGACGACGAAGATGACGTTGGCGGCGCCCCAGGCGTAGGAGGCGAGCTGGCTGCCCGAGGCCGAGGCGATGACGAGAGTTCCGTCGCGGGTGACCGCGTGGACGCTGCCCAGGGCGTAGTCGGGCTGGCCGCCGATCGCCTTCATCTCCTGCGCCTGGGTCGCGAAGTCGAGCGCGAACATCTTGTTGCGCGCCGACTCGTACGGCCCGCCGTCGTTGATCGCGTCCGCGATCCCGGTCTCGGCCAGTGTCACCGACGGGTTGGTCATCACCGAGGAGCCGTGCGGGATACGGGTGAGGACGGCGGCGCGCGCCGCGTCGAGGCCATCGACGACGTCGACGCTGAATCCGTGTTCTTCGAGCGCAACGACGGTCGCCGCGAGCGTCTGGTCATCAGGCAGCGTGGTGAAGCGATCAGATACACCGATCGTGGTCATTGCTGGTCTCCTTCGTAGGGACAGCGCTGTTTCGGCAAGCGCCGGCGGCCTGCCTTTTGACTTGAAGATTCAAGTCAAAGGTAGGCGTTCTGACTTGAACCGTCAAGTGAAGTGATAACGTCGGCAACGTGCCCGGTAGCCGCGCGCAGACGACGTCGGCGGATCAGCCCCGCTGGCTGGACGACGAGCAGCAGGACGCCTGGCGGGCGTTCAACGCGGCAATGCACAAGCTGCGCTGGGCGCTGGAGTGCCAGCTGCAGCACGATGCCAGGCTCAGCTTCACCGAGTACCACACCCTGGCCAGGCTGTCGGAAACCCCCGGCCACACGATGCGGATGAGCGAGCTCGCCGAGGTCACGAACGCTTCGCTGTCCCGGCTGTCGCACCTGGTCAAGCGCCTGGAGCGGCGTAACCTCGTCCGGCGCGAGCCCGACCCCACCGACGGCAGGTACACCAACGCGATCTTGACCCAGGCCGGGCTGCGCCTCCTCACCGCCAGCGCACCCGCCCATGTGGCGAAGGTCCGCGCGCTTGTGATCGACGCGCTCAGCCCGGCCGAGCTGGGCCAGCTGCGCACGGCGTCCGAGCGGATCCTGCAGCGAATCGAAACCAGCGCCGGATAGCCCAGCCACAAGTAGCAGCGCCGGATAGCCCAGCCACAAATAGCAGCGCCGGATAGCCCAGCCACAAATAGATTGGTGTACCACGCTCCGTAACGAGCTGCGATGCCTGATCACCCGGACCGCGCCCCCGGCGGTAGCCTCTGGAGTATCCGTGCCGGTATCAGCGCCGGCACCGGTCCGGCGCCGGCTCGGCAGCGGAATCGGCTCCGCCGGCCATCGACGAGGAGCAGACGGGCATGACCCTCTTCCAGCGGGCTCACGAGATTGTCCAGGCCAAGGCCAACAAGGTGCTCGACGCCGCCGAGAAGCCTGACGAGATGCTCGATCTGTCCTACGAGCAGATGCTCGATCAGATCACCCAGGTCCGCCGGGGGCTGGTGGCCATCGCCGCGTCGCGCAAGCAGATCGAGCTGCAGGAGCAGCAGCTACAGCACTCGGTGGACCACCTGCAGGACCAGGCCAGGGCGGCGCTGTCCCAGGGCAACGAGGACCTGGCGAAAGAGGCGCTGTCCCGCAAGGCCGCCGCGCAGGGCCAGATCGCGGCGATGGACCCGCAGCGCGAACAGCTCACCGAGCAGGAATACAAGCTCGGGCAGACCCTCGACGCCTTGCAGAAGCGGGTGAACAACTTCCGCACGCAGAAGGAAGTGCTGAAGGCGCAGTACACCGCGGCACAGGCCGAGAGCGCCGTGGGCGAGAGCGCCGCCGGGATCTCGGCGACCTTTGGCGACTCGGGAGCGGCGCTTCAGCGGGCCCAGGACAAGATCGCCACGATGCAGGCCCGCGCCGGCGCGGTCGACGAACTGCTCCAGTCCGGAGTGCTCGAAGACGTCGGGGGAGACACCGACGACATCCAGAAGGAGCTCGACGAAGCCGGCGCGGCCGCCGAGGTGGACAAGGAGCTTGCCGCGCTCAAGGCCGAGATCGGCCCGGGCTCACCGCGGCCCCCGGAGCTGACCGGGGGCACCCCCGCGGGCGGGTGATACCGCCGCGCGTGCCGGACCGGGTACGGCAACGCCAGTGGTTACTCCACATACCGCCGCCGCCACGTAGCGCAGAGTTCCAGGAAGTCGGTTAGGTGGTCGCGTTCGAAGGTGCCGATTTCCCAGTCGTGCGGCTGCGCGTGGGTGGGGCCGGCCCAGATGTAGGTCAAGCCGTGGCGGCCGTCGGTGAGGGTGACGCGGCGCAGAGCCGGACCCTGGCGATCAGCGGTCGATGCGGGCCAACCTGAACGGCTGTGCCACGTGACGCGGCAGGTGCCACTCAGCACCGCCGTTCGGGATAAGAGGTGTGCCGCCGGTGGCACAACTCTGCTAACATGGACTCGTCTGTACGAGTTAGAACGCTAGCATAACTCGTACAGCCATGTATTAGATAGAGGCGTGATGTCGGCCACAACGGGACGTGAGCCAGCGCAACCAGCGGAGCCGCCAGCCCGTGAGCTGCGCGCGGACGCCCGGCGCAACGTCGCCGCGATCCTGGACGCCGCGCTCCGATGCCTGGCCCGCGACCCGGACGCAAGCGTCGGCGACATCGCCCAGGCCGCCGGGGTCGGCCGGGTGACGCTCTACGGCCACTTCAAGTCCCGCGCCGACCTGATCGACGCCGTTCTCGCGCGCACCGTCGAGCGGGCCGACGCGGCGCTCGACGCGACGGACACGACCGGTGACCCGCGCGCCGCGTTGACCCGGCTGGTGGCCTCGTCCTGGGAACATGTGGACCACTTCCGGTCATTGCTGCCTGCCGCCCAGCGCGAGTTGCCGGCCGACCGCATCCGCAGCCGCCACGACCGGATCCTGCGCCGCGTGCAAGCGCTAATCGAGCGCGGGCGGCGCGCCGGGGCGTTCCGCACCGACCTGCCCGCGCGGTGGCTGATCAGCACCTGCTACGGCGTGATGCACGCCGCGGCAGAAGACTGCGCCTCCGGCCGGCTGGACTCGGCCGACGCCGCCCGGGTCATCGCGGCGACCCTGGTAGCTGCGTTCACACCGCCCGGTGAACCTGTGCCCGCGCCCAGCGCCGGTGCGCTCAATGCCGGTGCGCCCAGCGCCGGGTAGCGCCCAGCGCCGACAGTGCTCAGCGCCGATAGGGCTCAGACCGCCGCCGACTCGACCACGAAGATGCAGAAGGGGTGCCCGGCGGGGTCGGCGTAGACGCGGAGCGGCTCCTCCGGATCGTCGGAGCGGTCGTAGAGCAGCCGGGCACCGAGCGCCAAGGCCCGCTCGTGCTGTGCGTCGAGGTCGTGCGCCGTCGATACGGTCAGATCCAGGTGCAGCTGCTGCGGGACCGGGCCCTCCGGCCACGTCGCCTCCGGCAGCTTCGCCACCTGCTGGAAGGCGACCCGGGGAGAGCCGGCGGGGTCCTGCAGCACCAGCCAGTCCTGCCCCATCGGGTCCGGCTGGCCGGCGGGTGGAGGCTCGTCCCCTGGCCGGTACACAAAGCCAAGCAGCCGACGGTAGAACTCCGCGAGCGCACGCGCGTCGGTGCAGTCCAACACCACCTGCCGCAGCTGCGGGAATCCCCGGTTCGTCACCACCCGGCCACCTCCCGTCGCCGCAGGCCGACGATACGGCCTCCTGGTTTCGAGCGTGCCACAGATCGGCCGCGCCCGAAGGCCACCCCAGCGACTTGGCCGCCCGCCCGTCGACAGGGCCCGGCAGGTCAGGGCGCGGTGCTTGTGGCCGACGGCGCGAAGACGATGTGCCCCTCCACGTGGGACGGCGCTGGCCCGTCGGCGATGTGCCGGACCGTGCAGGTGGCGGCGCAGGCGATGGCCACGGTCTGGGCACCGCCCTCGCTGGCGACGACGAGTGCGCCAGGGCCGGCGCCGGCCGCGGTCAGCTCGGCCCCGGGCAGGCGCAGGATGCTGTCGGTCCCGGGATGACGGTTGCCTGGTACCCGGCGGTCGGCCACGTACGCCGCCCAGTCAGGCCCGAAACCCGCGGGGACGAAGCCCGCGCTTTCGGACCCGATGTCGCCACCGCTGGGCAGGTGTGAGCGGGCGACCAGCCGGGCCTGCCCGTCCGGGCCGATCGCCCAGATGCGCCCGGTGATCTCGTCGGGTGTGATCAGGTCGCCGCCGAAGGCGCCGAACGACGGTGGCGCGACCGCGATCCCGCCCTCGGCCCTCGGCGCGTGCGAGGTGATCGTGGTGACCTGCCCCGCGCAGTCGATGGCGAAGACGGCGGCGCCGCCAGCGGCCGACGCGGTGACGAGCAGGCGGTGGCCGAACCGGCCCACGCCGTCGAACACGATCCCGTTCGGCCGGGTACCCGGCAGGCTGGCGAAACGGTGCGCCTGCCCCCGCCGGTCGATGCTGATCACCCCCGGGGCGGTGGCCGGCTCGAGTGCGTAGGTGCTGTCGGCGCCGAATGGGCAACTCGCCGCGGTGACCGGAGCGCCGGTCGCCAGCGCGATGTAGGGTTCGGGGCCGGTCGCGGTCGCATAGCCGCCAGCGCCGCGCGCGAACGCGACCAGGCGACCCGGCGCGGCGAGCAGGAACAGGTGGCCAGCGGCGGCGACCGTGAGTGCCCCGCCGGCGCGCGGCGGGGCAAGGTCCACGACACCAGGGACGTGGCGGAATGGCTGCCAGTGGGCGGGCCGGGCCGCCCCGGCGGTGACGGACGCGGCGGGAGCCGCGGGTCCGGTCGCGCATCCGCCCGCGGCCAGGCCAAGCACGGCGAGGCCAAACACGGCCAGGCCACGCGCGACCAGCCCACGCGCGACCAGCCCACACGCGGCCAGGCCACGCGCGGTCAGCGATCGGGCCACGAACGGATTCCTGCGGCTCAGGGCGCCAGCCGGAACGGCGGGTACCTGTCGGTGACGAGGGTGAACGCGTAGGCGATCACCCGGTTGTGCCAGCGGATGACCCCTCGACGAAGTCGAACATGCCTTTGGGGTACCGGCCGGTGAACAAGATGGTGAACCACACCACGATCACGACCACGAGCGCGCCGATGTCGAGGAAGATCAGCACGATGATGTGCGGGATGGCCAGAAACCACTTCACGATGGGGAGCCAGCGGTTGAGGTCGCGTTCCGCGTCCGGATACGGGTAGTCCAGGTGGACCGACTGGTGGTCGTCGGTGGACGGGTAGCGGTCACCCATCAGGGCCAGGTAGGTCCAGACGCGGTTGCCGAACCGCTGCAGCTCGAGATTCCAGTCGAACCACCACCGCGGGTACTTACGCCGGAACAAGATCATGAGCAGCGGGCCGAAAAACAGCAGGCCGCCCGCGCTGGTGACCACCGCCGTGGTGCCATTCGGATACGTCCACTGCCAGGTGCCGCCGGACACCGCGCCAAGCACGATCCCGATCGGGATCGTCACGAAGAGACGGAAAAACGTCGTCAGCCGGTCGAGCGGCCGGTCGGGGTAGTCAACCGAGAACTGGACCGGATAGCTTACCTGCGGCTCCATTACTCGCTCCCTTCTGCACAATTGCTTGATCCATTCCCAGCCGGCCTGACGGCCAAAGCACGCGCCGTCTTGCCCTTGCGGTCGGGTGACACCACAGCGGCAGCCGTTTTGGAAGATTATCCTGAACGGCTGCCGCGGATGCGGCGTCCTTCGGCGCGGGGGTCCCGGGGGTCCCGGGGGTCGCCCCCGGGGGTCGCCCCCCGGGGGAGCAGAGCCTGAACGGCTGCCGCGGATGCGGCGTCCTTCGGTACGGGGGTTCCCGGGAGTCGTCCCCCGGGGCAGCACAGCCTTGACGGCTGCCGCGGGCGTGCCACATTCCGGCCGAACATAACTGGCCGGGCTCCGCGGGCTAGCCGGGCTCCGCAGCTAGCCGGGCGGGCCGGGCTTGGCGGCCTGGATGATCGCTGAGTGCAGGCCACCGCCTGTGTCGCTGGTTTCTGTGATGCGGATGCCGGCGAAGCCGGCCGCCGTGAGGATGTGCGTGTACCCGGCGGCCGTGAGGGTGCCGTTGGTGCAGCCGGCCTGCTGCTGCGCGGCGGCGCGCTGACCCGGGTCGAGGCCCTCGTCCGCGATGACGTCGCTGATGCCGAGGCGCCCACCGGGCCGCAGGACGCGGAACGCCTCGGCCAGCGTGCGCGCCTTGTCGCTGGACAGGTTGACGACGCAGTTGGAGATGATCACATCGACCGAGGCGTCGGGCAGCGGGACGTCTTCGATGTGGCCCTGGAGGAACTCGGCGTTGATGAGGCCGGCGCGGGCGGCGTTGGCGCGGGCCAGGGTGAGCATGTCGGGGCTGGCGTCCACGCCGTAGGCGGTGCCGCCGGGTGCTACCCGGCGGGCGGACAGCAGGACGTCGAGGCCGCCGCCCGAGCCGAGGTCGAGGACGGTCTCGCCGGGCTCCAGAGCGGCGACGGCCAGGGGGTTGCCGCAGCCGAGGCTGGCGCGCAGCGCGGCTTCGGGTGCCTCGGTGCCGCCGTAGGCGGCGGCGCCGAACCCGCCTGCGGTGAAGGCGGCGGGGTCGCAGTCGAGCGGTGTGCCGCCAGCCATGGCGAGGCGGGCCAGGCCGGAGTAGCGGTCCACGATGGATTCAGGATCCGCCGGGGTGACGGCCTGGGTGCTTGCGGGGTTGCCTGTCATCGGCGTCGCTCCTTTATGCGTGGCATTCAGGCGGATCTGATACCGGATGCGGTGGCTGGCGGGTCAGGGCAGGGCGGATACCAGTTCGGCCAGGAGTTCGCGTACGCGCCGGTCGATCTCGTCGCGGATGGGGCGTATCGCACCGATGGGTTTGCCTGCGGGGTCGGGCAGGTCCCAGTCGAGGTAGCGCTGGCCGGGGTAGATGGGGCAGGCGTCGCCGCAGCCCATGGTGATGACCACGTCCGCGGCCCGCACCGCGTCGCCGGTGAGCGGTTGGGGGAACGCCGTGGACAGGTCGAGCCCGATCTCGGCCATGGCCGCGGCGACAGCGGGGTTGACCTCGCTGGCCGGGGCCGACCCCGCGGAGCGGACCCGGACGCGGCCCCCGGCGTGGTGGTCAAGCAGGGCGGCGGCCATCTGCGAACGGCCGGCGTTGTGGACGCAGACGAACAGCACCTCAGGGATACCGGACACGATCACTCCCAGACCATGAGAGCGGCCGCATGGCAAGATCGATGGCCCGTTGGGGTTCTCGCGGCGGCGCGGGGGTCATGGCCGCCTCCGGCCGAGCCTGGCTGCCGCGAGCGCGCTGCCTGCCGCGGTTTGGTTCGCTGGTCGTTGCCCGGGCATACGCGCGACGCCGGCATGGGGTGGCAGCTCGCTTACGGCATCGGGTGGCAGATCGTTCACGCGGGGCGCAATTTCGGCGGCGCTGCGTGGCGCGAGCAGGAAGGCCAGGCGCTCAAGCGCCGCCGGGACGATCCAGTAGTAGACCCAGGTCCCGCGCCGCTCGGAGGCGATCAGCCCGGCCTCCCGCAGCACCTTGAGATGATGCGAGATCGTCGGCGCGGTGACCTCGAACGCCCCGGTCAGCTCGCAGACGCACACCCCCTGAGTGGCGTCCCGCCCGCCCGCGTGGGCGCCGATCAGCGACAGCAGGCGCAGCCGGACCGGGTCGGCCAGCGCCTTGAACGCCCGCGCCAGCCCGGCCGCCTCCGCCTGGCTGACCGGCGCGGTCACCAGCGGCGCGCAGCACCCGGCGCTGACGACGGGCAGCAGACCCTGATTTGTCATACATCTAATTTGACAGATAACGAATCAAGGCGCAAACTCGGCTTGTTTCGACATCCATCTAATCGGTGTCTGGGAGGAGAACGTGATGTCCCGCGTCCAGCTCGCCCTGCGCGTCCCCGACCTGCAGGCCTCGATCGGCTTCTACACCAAGCTGTTCGGCACGGCGCCCGCAAAACAGCGGCCGGGCTACGCCAACTTCGCCGTCGCCGAGCCGCCGCTCAAGCTCGTCCTGCTCGAAGGCGAGCCCGGCGACGCCACCTTCCTTGACCACCTCGGCGTCGAGGTCGAGACCGCCGGCCAGGTCGGCGCCGCCGCGCAGCGGCTGGCGGGCGAGGGCCTGGCCACCGCGGTACAGGAGAACACCACCTGCTGCTACGCCCTCCAGGACAAGGTCTGGGTGCACGGCCCAGGCCACGAGCCCTGGGAGGTCTACGTGGTCAAGGCCGACGCCGCCACACTCGCCGACACCGGCGACCCGGCCTGCTGCCCGCCGGACGCGGCGGGTCAGATGGCGGGCGAGGCGGGCGATACGGCGGACGAGGCGAGTCAGATAGCGGCCGCGGCGGGCGCGGTGAGTCGGCTGGATGCGGCGGGTCAGACGGCGGGCGAGGCGGGCGATACGGACGAGGCGAGTCAGATAGCGGCCGCGGCGGGCGCGGCGAGTCGGCTGGATGCGGCGGGTCAGACGGCGGGTGCGGCGGGTGCGGCTGGCCAGGCGGCGGGCGCGGCGGGTGCGGCTGGCCAGACGGCGGGCGCGGCGGGTGCGGCTGGCCAGGCGGCGGGTGCGGCTGGCCAGACGGCGGGCGCGGCGAGTCAGACGGCAGGTGCGGCGGGCGGCACCTGCTGCTGATCACGTGGTGAGCGGCGGCTCCCGGCTTACCGGGAGCCGCCGCCTTTCTGTTTCGATCCATGATCAGCCGCGGCGGCTGGGCGCGGATCATCGCCCTCGGGGTCACCCTGCGTCAGGCGGGAAGCGGCTGGGCGCGGCGGGCTCGGTGGACCAGCCAGGCGGCCACGCAGAATGGCGCGAGCACGACGAGGGCGGCCAGCACGGCGATTGCCCAGCCTGGCGGCCCGGCGGAACCGGTGGCCGTGCAGGACGGTGTGGCGGAGATGTGCGATGCGCCGGCGGCCGTGGCCGGCACGGGGCTGCCCACGCACGAAGTCCCGTGCACGGCGGTCAGGCTGGCGAGTCCGATCAGTGTGATCGGCGCGAGCAGGCCACCGGGCCAGACGAGGGTGCCGATCAGCTTGTCGCCCCACCGCCAGCGCGGTGACGCCCACAACAGCACCGCCCCCACGATCCAGCCGGCAAAGGGAACGACGATGCCACCGATCAGGAGCAGGATGACGGCGGCGATTTCCATCCCCCCAACGCGGCGGTAACGCACGTCGGCCGGGCCGGCGCCTGCCGCAGCCGCGACGTCATCGGGTTCCCCGAGCCGGGCGAGCAGGTTGCGCACACCCACCTCATCGGCCGCTTCGCCCGCGGCCCTGGCCTCCTCGATGTGCGCGGTCACCTCGGCGATCAGCTCGTCGCGGGATGTGCGCGGCAAGGACCGGCAGGTGACCCGCAGGCGCCGCAGGTAGTCGCGGATCATCCGGTCGGCGTCATCCATCGGGAAGTTCCTCTCTCGGGGCCGCCATGAGCCGGTCGACGCTCCCGCGCAACCGGTTCCATTCGGCGGTGAACTCACCAAGGGCATGGCGCCCGGCCGGGGTGAGCCGGTAGTACCGCCTGGGCGGCCCGGCGGTGGACTCTTGCCAGGTCGTCTCCACCAGGCCCTGACGGCGCAGCCGGGCGAGCAGGGGGTAGATCGTGCCTTCGCCCGTCACCATGCCGTCGATTCCGCCGAGGGTACGCACCAGTTCGAACCCGTACCGCTGGGCATCGCGCAGGAGGGCCAGCACGCAGTAGGGGAGCAGCCCGCGGCGCATCTGCGCGATCTGCTCTACGGCGATACCAGCTACCATGTTCTGCATGGTAGCAGGCAACGGCAGGTATGTCCGCAGGCGATCGCGCGCCACCCCCGGAACCCGCTGCGCCGGTACCGGCGCCACCTGCGCAGCCGTTCGGGATCCTGATCGTTTGCTCTTGCGGAGGCGGGCGCGGTTCAGCCGGCTTTGATCAGCGTGCGTGCCGCCGCGGCGATGTCGGCGGCGGACAGCCCTGCCGCGGCAAGCAGTTCTTCTGTGGTCCCCGAGCCGGGCATGTCGGTCACTGCCAGGTGCGCCACCGCGGTTCCGCTGAGCCCGCCGCCGGCCAGGGTCTCGAGGACGGCCTCGCCGAGCCCGCCCTCGCGATGATGGTCCTCGACCAGGACGAGCCGGCCGGTCTGGCGGGCCGCGGCGGTGAGCGTGGCGGCGTCGGCTGGCTTGACGCAGTAGAGGTCGACGACCCGCGCCGAGATGCCCTCGTCGCCGAGCGCGTCGGCGGCGGCGAGGCAGTTGTGCAGGGTGACGCCGGCCCCGACGAGGGTGACCTGGTCCTGTGCTGTTTCTCTCAGCACCTTGGAGCCGCCGACCGGGAATTGTTCGCCGGCCGGATAGAGAACCGGATAGGCGCCGCGCGTGGTCCGCATGTATTTGATGCCGGGCCGGTCGGCCATCGCCGCGACGAGGGCGGCGGCGCTCGTGGCGTCGCTCGGGTACAAGACGGTGGACCCGTGCACGGCTCGCATCATCGCGAGATCTTCGAGCGCCATCTGTGACGGCCCGTCGGCGCCGATCTCGACACCGGCGTGGGAGCCGACGAGACAAATATCGGCCTGGGAGATGGCCGCCATCCTGATGAAATCGTGCGCGCGGGTCAGGAAGGCCGCGAACGTGGACGCGAAAGGCACGTAACCCCGCACGCTGACGCCGACGGCCGCGGCGACCATCTGCTGCTCGGCGATGAACATCTCGAAGTACCGCTCGGGGTAGGCCTGCGCGAACTCGTCGGCGTAGGTGGAGTTGCTGACCTCACCGTCCATCCCGACCACGTCGAGCCTGGCGCCAAGGGCCGTCAGCGCCGCACCATAGGCCTTCCTCGTCGCCACCTTGGCGCCGACCTTGTAGACGGGCATGGTCACCGCGGCGTCGCCCCGCACGGGCCGCTCCGGCCGCCCTGACGGATCGGGCCGCGCGCCGCGCACCCGCAGGTTCCGCTCACCACCAAGCTCGACGATCGCCCGCTGCGCCATCTCGGCAGGAAAGGGCTTGCCGTGCCAGTTCTCCCTGTCCTGCACTTCGCTGAACCCGCGGCCCTTCTCCGTGCGGGCCAGGATCACGGCGGGCTGGTCACCGCGCCCGCGGCCGGCGTCGGACAGGGCCGCGTCGATGGCTGCGACGTCGTGCCCGTCGACCTGCAGGACTCTCGCGCCGAACGACCCGGCCCGGCGGGCGTAGGCGTCGAGGTCCCAGGACAGCTCCGTCGGCCCGCGCTGGCCGAGGCGGTTGACGTCGACGATCGCGATCAGATTCGACAGGTGGTAATAGGACGCCTTGTCCAGCGCCTCCCACATCGAGCCCTCGGCCATCTCGCTGTCACCGCACAGCACCCAGACCCGGTAGGGCAGCTTGTCGAGATACTTGCCGGCCAGCGCCACCCCGACCCCGTCGGGCAGTCCCTGGCCGAGCGAGCCGGTCGCCACGTCCACCCACGGAAGAATCGGTGTCGGGTGGCCCTCGAGCCGTGACCCGAGGCGCCGGTAGCCGGTCATCAGCTCCTCGTCCGAAATGGCGCCGACCGCCTTGAAGACGGAGTACAGCAGCGGCGACGCGTGTCCCTTGGAGAAGATCAGGTGATCATTGCCAGCCTCGCCGGGGTTGGACCAGTCGTAACGCAGATGACGGCTGACCAGCACGGCCAGCACGTCAGCGGCCGACATGCTCGAGGTCGGATGCCCCGACCCAGCCGACGTGCTCGCCCGGACCGAATCGACCCGCAACTGCTGGCCCAGCTCACGCAGTTCGTCGAGCGTGGCCAGGTCCGCGGGCGCCGGTGTGAGATCGCCGTTCATGCTGCACCCCATGTCGGTATCGGATGACCGGATTGCGTGGACGGCCAGCGGATCACGAGACTTGACCTCAGCCCGGCTCGGGCGCGGCAGGAACACGCCGGCGTGCGGCAAGGTCTCCGCAGACGAAGACGAGCGCCAATACGGCCGCGGTCACGGAGTCCCGCTTCCCGATCGAGCGGAAGCTCGCAAGGCTGGCAGCGGTGTCGAGCGAATCACTCGCCAGTGCTGTTGTGGTCCAGCGGCGGGCGTCCCGCGCGTCGTTCGATCTTGCCGCGGCAACGGTGCCCAGGCCAAGAACGAGGTCTCTGATGCCGATTGTCCGCATCAGCAGCACGTCGGCGCCGGTTGGCTCCTGCTGGCCGGACAATCGCATCGGCGCCGCCGGCGCCACGATGAGCGCGATGCCGACCGCGGTCCGGAGCCATCCCATCGCCTCGTAGCTTGTGATCGCCACAATCGCAGCCTAGTTCACGCCCGCCCACCGTGTCGGCGTGGCCTCCGTGGCGCCATGGTCAGCTGTGCCGCGGCAGTTTTCGTGCTGCCCGGGGCGGTGGATCAGGTGGAGCAGATGGCCTCAGGTGGCCGGGTTCCGCGCGCACCACGCCAGCGGCCTGCTCTGTTCCTGACGGCCGAGAAGTTTCCCTGTACCGCCGGCGGGCAAGGCCGACGGATAGCCACATCAGTTCCCGGACCACGGCGCCCGGGCCACCCGCTTAAGCGAGGCATGCCAATGAGCGAACAGGCCGGCGGAAAGCACGGGCCGCGGGAGGATGACGCGCTCAAGCGCGAGGTCCGCAGCGAGTTGGAGGCGAACCGGGCAACCCGGGCCGAGGAATGGCTGGAGCCCGAGCCGCCCGGAGAGGACGAGCCGGAGGCGACCTGGGTACTTGCGGGCCGGCCGGGCGGAACCCCGGCAGGCGAGGACTGGGAGACCATCGAGCTGCGCAGCGACCTGGCCCGTCACCTGGACCGGACCGCGTTCCCCGCGACCCGGGCGCATCTGCTCGAGACCCTGGCGGCGCACCAGGCGGAGCAGCGGCTGCTTGACCTTGTGTCCTCGCTCCCCGGTAACGCCAGGTTCGCCAGCCTGGGCGAGCTGCTTCGGGCGCTTGGCCTGCCCATTGAGGAGCGCCCGGGCTAGCTGAGTTAGGAGGCGGCCTGCAGAGCGGACATGCCGCGAGCGATGTGGCCGCTCACCGCGCGTGTGCTGATCCCCATCACAGAGGCGATCTGGGTCTCGGGGAAGTCCGCGTAGTACCGCAGGACCAGGGCTTCGCGCTGCCGGGCCGGAAGGGCGCGAAGCGCGGCCAGCGGGCCGGGTTCTGGACCGGTGGCCTGTTCCGCTGCCTGCCGCACCGGCTGCCGGCCGGGGAGATCGTTGTGAGCGTGGCGGCGGGAACGCGAATGGCTGACCACCGTTCGTTTCAGGTATGACAGCGCCTCATCGCCGTCGCGCAGCAGCCGCCATGCGCGGTGCATGGTGACGAACGCGTCCTGGACCACTTCCTCGGCGATCGCCGCGTCGCTCACCAAGAGCGCGGCCAGCCGGAAGAGAGCGCGGTAGTGCGTGTCGTAGAGCACGGTCACGGCCTGGTCGGCATCCAGGCAGGCCCGGCGCCGAGGCCACCGCGGAACGGACCGCATCGGCATCCCCTTACCAGGCCCTACAGCGCCGCACCGTCGTTGCGGTCTTGCCGTGCCTTCGCATCCCCGCGGGCCTCTAGACCTAAAGAGCACCGCACGGCGCGCGTGATACCTCGCTCCCCCATGCTCCCGCCGCAGATGAAGGGCCCGGCCAGGTCCGGGCCTCGGCATAGGTTCTTAGGGCACCGGATCCGGCCACGGCGAATATCTTCGGCCGGGTGTCGATTCCGGCGGTTCCTGTTCGTGAACACAGATGAAGAGGCCGGAAGAGCCGGCCAGAGAAAAGGAGGAACCGGCATGAAGCAGTACCTGCTCGCGGTGCACGACGTCGAAGGAGAGCCCGTCCCCCCGCAGACGGAGATTCAGCAGATGTACAAGGCGGTCGACGCCTACAACGCCGATCTCCAATCAGCCGGAGCCTGGGTGTTCGCCGGCGGCCTGCACCCGCCCGCCACGGCCACCGTCGTCCGGGCCCAGGGTGGCCAGGTGGTCACCACCGACGGGCCGTTCGCGGAGACCAAGGAGCACCTGGGCGGTTTCTGGGTCATCACCGCCCCCGACCTGGACGCCGCGCTCGAATGGGCGGCCAAGGGGTCCGCCGCCTGCGGCAGGCCGGTGGAGGTCCGGCCGTTCCAGGAGATCCCGGAGTAGATCGTGCCGAGCTCGGACGCCGCCGCCATCGAGCGGGCCTACCGGGAGAGCTCGGGACGTGCGGTCGCCACCCTGGTCCGCCTCTTCGGCGATATCGACCTCGCGGAAGAGGCGGTCCAGGAGGCCTTTGCCGTGGCTGCCGAGCGCTGGCCGGCCACGGGGGTGCCGCCCAACCCCGGAGGCTGGATCGTCACCACGGCCCGCAACAAGGCACGGGATCGTCTGCGCAGGGAGTCGTCCCGGTTCAGCCGCGAGACACAAGCGGCCCTGCTGTCCGCGGACATCGGTCCACCGGAGGTAGGACCCGTGCAAGATGACCGGCTGCGGCTGATCTTCACCTGCTGTCACCCGGCGCTGGCCGCCGAGGCGCAGCTTGCTCTCACGCTCCGGCTCATCGCCGGGCTCCAGACGCCTGAGATCGCCCGGGCCTTTCTCCTGCCGGAAGCGACCATCGCCCAACGTCTCGTCCGGGCCAAGCGGAAGATCCGCGCCGCGGGCATCCCCTACCGCGTGCCGCGCGACGCGGAGTTGCCCGACCGGCTCCCCCTCGTGCTCGCGGTCGTCTACCTCGTCTTCAACGAGGGATACACGGCCTCGTCAGGCGACGACCTGGTCCGTTCCGAACTGTGCGCGGAGGCCATCCGCCTCGCGCGGCTGCTTGCCGAACTGATGCCCGACGAGCCCGAGGTCGTGGGCCTGCTGGCCCTGTTGCTCCTGACCGAGGCCCGCCGCCACGCCCGCACGGGGCCCGACGGCTCGCTCGTCCTGCTCGCCGACCAGGACCGCGGCACGTGGGACCACGCGATGATCGCCGAGGGCCAGGATCTCGTGCGGGCATGCTTGCGCCGCAACCACCCAGGGCCCTACCAGCTTCAGGCTGCGATCAACGCCGTGCACAGCGACGCGGCCACCGCCGCGGAAACAGACTGGGCGCAGATCATCGCGCTCTACGACCAGCTGATCGCGGTGGCGCCGACCCCCGTCGTGGCGCTCAACCGCTGCGTCGCCGTGGCCCAGGTGCACGGTCCCGCCGCCGCGCTCGAACTCATCGACAAGCTCGACCTCGATGGCTACCACCTGTACCACTCGACCCGCGCGGACCTGCTGCGCCGGCTCGGCCGGCGCGACGACGCCACGGCCGCGTACGACGCGGCCATCGCGCGCACCGCGAACCGCGCGGAGCGGTCCTTCCTCAGCCGCCGGCGGGACAGCCTCTGACCCGGCCGCCCGCGGCACAGGGCTGGCGTCTGCCGCTGTTACCAAAGGCAGCACGCCGCAGGACCCGTCACCGTCCGTCGTCCACAGGTGGCCCCACGGTAGAGCCCCGCTGAGGCTGGGACCGGGAGTACCACCCAGCCTGGCCGGGTGCGGCAAGCTGGAAGCATAACCAGGCCGGTCAGGCGCGAGGCAGGACCGGGACGGAGGCGGCGACATGCTGAACCGCGATGATCTGGCGGCGTTCCTGCGGCTGATCACCTACTGCGCCGCACCGGGCTCACCCACCCAGGCGGCGTTCCGCCGGCTCGCGCAGCGCGCCACGACACCACCCACCCAGGCGGCGTTCCGCCGGCTCGCGCCGCGCGCCACGACACCACCGGCCCAGGCGTCCCCGGCCAGAACATCCACGGCCGGGCCCAGGCGCCCAGGGATGCCGGAGCAGCGGTCCTGACCAGGACCGGCGCCCTGCGCGCCGAGCCCGGCGCCGAGCCGGGCGCCGGGCTGGGCAACGGCCGGGGCGCCGGGCTGAGCAGCGGGCGGGCCGCCAGGCTGGGCGCCGGCCCGGGAGGCTGGCGGCGGATCTGCCGCCACCCGGCCGTTGTCAGCGGGCTGGCGACGGCGGCAGGCGCGGTCGTCTGGGTCACCGTCTTTCCCCGGGTCGGCACCGACCTGTCCGCCGCGCTCGCCCGCGCTGACTGGGCGCGGAGCCACCCTGGGTCGGCCTATCTGTTCAGCTGGTATGGCGGTATCCATCCAGCCGGCTATTCGCTCCTAGCGCCCTATCTGCTCGCGGCGGCCGGCACCCGCTTGGCGATGGCGGCCGCGGCGGTGGTCACCGCCGCGGCGCTGGCGTTGCTGCTCGTACGGCATCAGGTGCCCCGGCCACGCGCGGCGGCGCTGTGGGCTGCCGCGGCCCTGTGGACGGAGCTGTCGGCCGGGCGTGCCGCCTTCACCGTGGGGCTGGCGGCTGCCGTGGGCTGCGTCGTGGTCGCAGGCGGCAGCCGCCCGCGAGGCTGGGCCCGGCTGCTCGCCACCGCGGGCCTCGCGTTGCTCACCTGCCTGCTCAGCCCGGTCGCTGCCCTCTTCCTCGGGGTCGTGGCCGCCGTGTTCGCGGTGACCGGCCGCTGGCGGGAGGGCCTGGCCGTCGGTGTGGGTGCGGGCCTGCCGCTCGGCGCCATGGCGGTGTTTTCCGACGGCGGCGTGCAACCGATCGGCGTACGGGCGTGGCTGCCGCCGCTGCTCGCCAGTGCGGGCGTGCTGCTGCTCGTGCCGCGCCGGTGGCGGATGGTGCGGATCGGCGCGGTCATCTATGGTCTCGCCGTGATCGTTACCTGGGCGCTGCCGACCTCGGTCGGCTCCAACGTCGGGCGGCTGGGTGAGCTGTTCACCGGCCCGCTGCTGGCCGGGCTGGGCAGCGGACGGCACCGCTGGCTGCTCGCGGCCGGGCTGACCGCGGCCGCGGGGTGGCAGGTGGCCCAGCCGGCCGCCGATCTCGCACACGGCAGCGCACCAGCCTACGGCCCGCAGACCGCGGACCTGGTGCGCGAGCTTCAGGCCCTGCGCGCGGACACCGCGCGGGTGGAAGCGGTGCCGCAGTACGGCCACTGGGAGTCGCAGGAACTTGCGTCCACGGTTGCGCTGGCGCGTGGGTGGGAGCGGCAGGTCGACGTCGAGCGCAACCCGCTGTTCTACGACGGCACGCTCACCCCCGACGCGTACTACGGCTGGCTGCGGTACAACGCGGTGCGGTACGTCGCCATCTCGGCCGCAAGCCCGGACTTCGCGGCCGCCGGTGAAGCCGCCATTGTGCGCCAGGGCCAGCCCTGGCTCGTGCCGGTATGGCACAACACCTGCTGGCAGCTTTACCAGGTGGCAGGCGCGGATCCGCTGGCCAGCCCGCCCGCGACGGTCACACGCACTACACCAGCCGAGATCACCCTGCGCATGAGCCGGGCCGGCACCACCGTCGTGCGGGTGCGCTGGTCGCCGCTGCTGCGCAGCACCGGATCCGCCGCGCTGGCCCGCCGCGGTGCCTGGACCAGCCTCACCGCACGCCAGCCAGGGACCTACACGCTGTCCGCCCCGTACCTGCGCTGAACAGGGCCGCGGGCGGCACTGTCGGCGTACGAGCAGGCACGCACGGCTCCGCGGGAGTTCGCGCTCGAGGGCGCCTGGGCGGGGGACGGCTCGTCGGTCGCGGATGTGCCGGAGGAGGATCTCCTCGCCGGGTTCGGTACGTGACCCTGATCGTCGACGCCGCGCCGCTCGTCGCTCTCGGGGATTCCCGCGACCGGCTGCACGGCGCGGTCGGTGACGTGTTGCGGGCAGAAAGCGGGGACCTGGTCGTGCCCGCGCCGGTGTCCGCGGAGGTCGACCATCTCATCCGCCGGCGCGGCAGCGCACGGGCGGCCCGTGCGTTCCTGCGGGACGTCGCGGCGGGCCGGTTCCGGGTTGAGGGATTGACCGCGGACGAGCACGGGACAGTGGCCAGGCTCGACGAGCAGTACACCGACCTTGATCTCGGGCTGGCCGACCTCTCGGTAGTGATTCTGGCTCACCGTTTCCGCACGAGGCGGCTGCTGACGTTCGACGAACGTGACTTCCGCGCGGTCACCCCGGTTTCGGGTGGCAGCTTCACCCTGCTGCCGCGGGACAGCTCGCGTTAGCCGAGGGTCTTTTCGAACCAGTGGTGGGCGTAGGGCTCCTCGTTGAAGGCGGCCACCTCGCGGTATCCGGTCGCGCGGTACAGGCCGATGGCTTCGGTGAGAGTGCGGTTGGTTTCCAGGCGCAACGTGCGCGCGCCGTGGGCCGCCGCCGCGGCCTCAAGCTCGGCCAGGAGCCGCCGGCCAAGCCCAAGCCCGCGAACGGCCGGCGCGACCCACATGCGTTTGACCTCCGCGGGCGCGCCGCCGTGATACCTCAGCCCGCCGCAGCCGACCGGGGCGCCGTGCAGCGTCGCGACCAGCAGCAGGCCCGCCGGTGCCGTGAGCTCCTCGTCATCGGCGGGCAGGCTGCGCGCGGGGTCGAAGCCGCCCTCGAAGCGGTCCGCGAGCTCGTCGAAGTAGGCCTGCACGCAGTGGCGGGCGCGGCGGTGGCGCGGGTCGGTGGCGGCGATGTGGACCATCGACGCGGTGAGCAGCCGCTCGACCTCGGCCATGGCCGCCGCGAGGCGGCCGCGCTGCTGGCCGCTGAGCGTGTCCAGGATCGCGGCGGCCAACTCGTCGGCGCGCCGGTCAAGCTCGGCGCGCTCGGCCAGGCCGGCCGGGGTCAGCCGCGCCGTACGGACCCGCCCGTCGGCCGGATCCGCGTCGACCACGACGAGCCCGTCGGCCTCGAGCGCTCGCAGCAGCCGGCTCAGGTACCCGGAGTCCAGGTCGAGCCGCGACCGCAACTCGCGTACCTGGCTGCCGTCCGCGCCGATCTCCCACAGCAGGCGCGCCTGCCCGAGCGGCCTGGCGCGGGCCAGGAACTTGTCGTCAAGGGCGCCGACGCGCTGGGTGACGGTCCGGTTGAACCTTCGTACCTGGTCGACCAGGGCAGCGTCCATTGTCTGACTATAGTCAGACAATCTTCCCGCCTGCTACGCTCCCGCCGTCGCGGATTCGGGCCGCCGTCGCGGCTCCGGCCGCCGTCGCGG
>DATFVJ010000019.1:0-16073 GCA_035260365.1 Streptosporangiaceae bacterium | reverse complement strand
CGGCGCCGCCCGCCACGTCACGGACCTCGCCTCGCCCACGCACGACGCGGGCGGCGCGGTCCTGTCCGGGCGCGATGTCGTCTTCGGCGGCGGGTCCGCGACGTCCCTCCCGACCGTCCAGGCTTTCACCCCGGGCACGCCAGGAACGGTCATCGGCCACCTGCCGCAGCCGCGTTCTGACCTTGTCTCCGCGACAATGGGCGGCGTCGCCTACGTCGCCGGCGGGTTCGACGGCGTGGCCATGACGCGGACCGTGCTCGCCACCACGGACGGGCGCACCTTCAGCCCGGTCGCGAACCTTCCCGTCCCCGTCAGGTACACGGCGATCGCCGCGGCCGGGAACGTGCTCTGGCTGTTCGGCGGCGAGCGCGCCGGCGCACCCGTCGACGTGATCCAGCGCGTCGACGTGTCGGCCCACCGCGCCGTCGTCGCCGGTCATCTGCCTGCCCCGCTCGGCGAGGCGACCGCCGTCGTGCTTGACGGCCGCATCTATATCGCGGGCGGTGTGACCGCGAGCGGCCGGGCCACCTCGCGAGTGCTGGCGTTCGATCCGGCGGCCGTGTCGGCCCACCGGGTCGCGAGCCTGCCCACACCGGTCGCCGACGCGGGCGGCGCGGTGCTCGGCGGCACGGGCCTCGGGGGCACGGCCTACCTGGTCGGCGGCGAGACGCCGGGCACTACCGCAGCGGTGACGCAACTGCGCCTGGTCAGCGTGACCCTGGCGCCGCAGGCGGCGCCGCGGCCGGCGTTCACGGGGCAGTTGCTCATCGCGGACCGCGGCAACAACCGGCTCGTTCTCGTCGACGCGGGCCGCCATGTCCTTTGGACCTATCCGAGTAAGTTCAAGCCGCCACCCCCCGGCGGTTTCTACTTCCCCGACGACGCGTTCTTCATCCGCCACGGCACCGGCATCATCTCCAACCAGGAAGACAATCACACCATCGTCGAGATCGCCTTTCCCTCCGGCAAGGTGCTCTGGCAGTACGGTCATCCCCTGGTCCCGGGGAGCCGGGCCGGGTACCTCAACCAGCCCGACGACGCCTTCCTGCTGAAAAACGGCAAGGTCGTCGTCGCGGACGCGATGAACTGCCGGATCCTTTTCATCTCGCCACACCGGCGCCCGGCGGGCCAGATCGGCACCACGGGCAGCTGCGTCCACGATCCGCCGCGTGCCCTTGGGTACCCGAACGGCGACACCCCGCTGGCCAACGGCGACCTGCTCATCTCGGAGATCCACGGTTCCTGGGTGAGCGAGTACACCCCGTCAGGGCGCGTCGTCTGGACCGTGCACCTCCCGATCGCCTATCCGTCCGATCCGCAGCAGATCGGCCCCGACGCGTACCTGGTCGCCGACTACGCGACGCCGGGCGGCCTGTACGAGTTCACCCGCACCGGCCGCATCCTGTGGCGGTACCGCTTCGCCTCCGGGCCGAGGATGCTGGACCGCCCCAGCCTCGCCGAGCAGCTTCCCGGCGGCTACATCTGCGTCAACGACGACTATCGCCACCGGGTTGTGATCATCAATCCGCGTACCAACCGGATCGTCTGGCAGTACGGGTCGACCGGCCACCTGGGCACCGGCCAAAATCGGCTCAACATTCCCGATGGGTTCGACCTGCTGCTCCCCGGCGGCGTCACGCCGACCCATCTGCCGACCGGCTGAGCCCGGCCGCTCGATCGACCGGCTGAGCCTGGCCGCCGCGGCGGCGCGGTCAGGCGGTGGGGAACTGGCGGGCGCTCGGGTAGCGCTGGCCGCCGTCGACCACGATGTTCGCGCCAGTGATCCAGGATGCGCGCTCGGACAGCAGGAACGCGGCGACGTCGGCGACCTCCTGCGGTCGGCCGAGCCGCCCGAGCGGGAACTGCGTCTCCAGGAAGGCGCGGAAGATTTCCGGGCTTTCCTTCTGGAAGGTGTCCCACGACCCGCCGGGGAACATGATCGAGCCCGGGCTGACCGCGTTCACCCGGACGCCGAGCGACGCGAGTTCCTGTGCGGCCACCGCGGCCAGGTGAATCTCCGCGGCCTTCGCCACCGCGTAGTTGGTCCGCGGCGCGGGCCGCATGCCGGTGATCGACGAGACGATTACGACCGCGCCGCCGCCCGCCGCGCGCAGGTGCGGCAGCCCGGCCCTGATCAGCTGTGACGCGTGCCCCGCGTTCAGCGCGAACGTGGCCACGAAGGCATCGAAGCCCGAGTCGGTCAGGTTACCGCCGACCGTGCCTCCGGCGTTCGCCACCAGATGGTTCAGGCCGCCGAGCGCGTCCGCGATCTCGCTGACCGCGCGGTCGAGCATGGCCGGATCGGCGACGTCGGCGACGGCCGTGGCGACCGGCACGTCATGCTGGCCGAGGCGCTGCCTGGCATCGGCGAGGCCACCCGGGCCGCGCGCCACCAGGCCCACCGCCACCCCTTCCACGGCGAGCGCCTCGGCCACCGCGAAGCCGATGCCTCGGCTGCCTCCGGTAATCAGCGCGCGGCTGCCACCCAGTCCAAGCTCCATGCGCAGCACGTTACTTGGGCGCGGCGCCGCGCGGCCCTTGTATGCCGAGGCCATCGCCGAGCGGCAGGCGGTGGACCTATGCCGAGTTCGGCCGCGGCTGTCTGCTCGCCGGCTGTCTGCTCGCGGCCCGCGAACCTCCGCCCGCTGACTCCCCCGATCGCCGGGGCTAGGTTTTGGACCCAGCGCCGGCGATCGCCTGCTCCACCCACGCGCGGATCGCGGGTGCCGGCGCCGCGCCCGCCTGGCGTGCGATCACCTCCCCGTGGCTGATCAGCAGGAGCGTCGGCACTGCCCGGACCGCGAACCGCTCGCTGAGTTTGGGTGCGCTGTCGACGTCGACCTTGACGAGCTTGAGCCGGCCCGCCATGTCCGTGGCCACCTTCTCGAGCGCCGGGCTGACCATGCGGCACGGGCCGCACCAGGTCGCCCACAGGTCGACGACCACCGGGATCGTGGCGTGTTCCACGATCTCCGCGAAGTCGTCGTCGGTCGCGCCGGCGATCCACGGCAGCGGCGCACCGCAGTTGCCGCACCGTGGGGTGCCGTCGGCCGCAGCGGGCACCCGGTTCTTGCGCCCGCAGCGCGGGCACGTCACCACTTTCGTGTCCATCAGCGGGACGACCCCGGCTGCGTCGCGCCCGGTGGCGGGTTCTCGTACGTCACGACGATCTCGCCGTCGCGTACCCCGACGCGGATCACGGCGCCGTCGTGGACGTCGCCGGCCAGCAGCGCACGCCCGATCCGGGTCTCCACCTCGCGGGCGATGAACCTGCGCAGCGGCCGCGCGCCGTAGACCGGGTCGAATCCCTGCCTGGCGACGAAGACAAGCGCTTCACCGGTCAGCTCCAGCGTCATCCGGCGGTCGGCGAGCCTGGACCGCAGGTCGTTGAACATCAGGTCGACGATGCGCTCGATCTCCGGTTGGGTCAGCGGCTTGAACAGGACGACCTCGTCGACCCGGTTGAGGAACTCCGGCCGGAAGCGCCCGCGGAGCTCGGCCATGACGCGGTCGCGTCCCTCGGGCTTGAGCTCCCCGTCCGGCGTCACCCCGTCGAGCAGGTACTCCGAGCCCACGTTGGAGGTCATGATGATCACGGTGTTGCGGAAGTCCACCGTGCGGCCCTGCGCGTCGGTGAGCCGCCCGTCGTCGAGGACCTGGAGCAGCGTGTTGAACACGTCCGGATGCGCCTTCTCGATCTCGTCGAACAGCACTACGGAGTACGGCTTGCGCCGGACCGCCTCGGTGAGCTGGCCACCCTCCTCGTAGCCGACGTAACCGGGCGGCGCGCCGACCAGGCGGCTGACCGTGTGGCGTTCCTGGTACTCGCTCATGTCGATGCGGACCATGTTGTCCTCGGTGTCGAACAGCGCCGCGGCGAGCGTCTTGGCCAGTTCGGTCTTGCCGACGCCCGTCGGCCCGAGGAAGATGAACGACCCGATCGGCCGGCGGGGATCCTTGATCCCGGACCGGGCGCGGATGATGGCGTCAGCCACCAGCTGCACCGCCTCGTCCTGGCCGACGACGCGCTCGTGCAGGATCTCGTCGAGGCGGAGCAGCTTCTGCCGCTCGCCCTCCTTCAGCCGGCTGACCGGGATACCCGTCCAGCGGGACACGATGGAGGCGATCTCGTCCTCGGTGACGACCTCACGGAGCAGCCGCCCGGTGCCCTGCTTCGTGGCGAGCCGCGCCTCCGCCGCCTGGAGCCTGCGCTCGAGCTCAGGCAGCTTGCCGTGCCGTAGCTCGGCGGCACGGTTGAGGTCGTAGTTGCGCTCCGCGAGCTCGGCTTCCTGGCGTATCTGCTCCATCTCCTGGCGCAGTGCCTGCACCCGGCGCAGCGCGGCGCGCTCGGCTTCCCACTGCGCGCGCATGGCGTCCGCCTCGGCGCGCAGGTCCGCGAGCTCCTTGCGGAGGTTCGCCAGGCGCGCCTTGCTGACCGGGTCGTCCTCCTTGGCCAGTGCCGCATCCTCGATCTCCAGGCGCATCACCCGCCGGGTGAGCTCGTCGAGTTCGGCCGGCATGGAGTCGATCTCGGTGCGCAGCATCGCGCACGCCTCGTCGACCAGGTCGATCGCCTTGTCGGGCAGGAACCGGTCGGAGATGTACCTGTGGCTCAGCGTCACGGCCGCGACCAGCGCACTGTCCTGGATCTTCACCCCGTGGAACACTTCGAGCCGTTCCCGCAGCCCGCGCAGGATCGAGATCGCGTCCTCCGGTGACGGCTCGTCGACGAGTATCGGCTGGAACCGCCGTTCTAGAGCGGCGTCCTTCTCGATGTGCTTGCGGTACTCATCGACCGTGGTCGCACCGATCATGTGGAGCTCGCCGCGCGCGAGCATCGGCTTGAGCATGTTGCCCGCGTCCATCGCGCCTTCCGCGGCGCCCGCGCCGACGACCGTGTGCAGCTCGTCCACGAAAAGCAGGATCCGCCCCTCCGACGCCCGTACCTCGCTGAGCACGGCCTTCAGCCGCTCCTCGAACTCACCGCGGTACTTCGCGCCGGCCACGAGCGCGCCCATGTCGAGCGCGAAGATCTTCTTGTCCCGCAGGCCCTCTGGCACGT
This sequence comes from Streptosporangiaceae bacterium, assembly GCA_035260365.1. GTDB lineage: Bacteria > Actinomycetota > Actinomycetes > Streptosporangiales > Streptosporangiaceae > DATFVJ01. The sequence continues at coordinate 11,011 of DATFVJ010000019.1, read as the reverse complement.
CGCCGCGGGTGATGCGCTGAGCCAGGCCCTCGACGATCGCGGTCTTGCCGACGCCAGGGTCGCCGATGAGGACCGGGTTGTTCTTGGTCTTGCGGGACAGGATCTGCATGACGCGCCGGATCTCGCTGTCGCGCCCGATGACGGGGTCGAGCCGTCCCGCTTCCGCATCGGCGACCAGGTCTCGGCCGTACTTCTCCAGCGCCTCGTAGGCAACCTCCGGCATCGCGGAGGTGACGCGCTGATTGCCCCGGATCGCGGTCAGCGCCTGGAGGAACCGGTCCCTGCTCAGCCCCTCGTCACGCAGCAGCCGTCCGGCCGATGTCTGGCTGCCCTCCTCGAGCAGCGCGATGATCAGGTGCTCGACGGAGACGTATTCGTCCTTGAGCCGCTTGGCCTCCCGTTCCGCGGTGTCGAGGAGGTTGCTCAGGCGCTGGGTGACGAAGATCTGGCCCGGCGCCGCTCCCGGCCCGGTGACTCTCGGCCGCCGGCCGAGTTCCGCCTCGAGCTGGGCGCGCAGGCGGTCGGGGTCGGCGCCCGCCTGGGTGAGCAGCCGCGGCGTCAGGCCCTCGGGCTGGTCGAGCAGGGCCAGCAGGAGATGTTCCCCGTCGACCTCGGTGTGCCCGAAGCGTAGCGCCTTGGTCTGCGCGTCGTGCAGGGCTTCCTGTGACTTCTGCGTCAGGCGGTTCATGTCCACGGCCGGCCTCCGTTAGATCGCGAAGCTGTACGGTCTGCCTGCCTCAGTGACGACTCCAGTTCCTCGATGCGGTCGAGCAGATGGATCACGAGGCTGAGCGATGCGTAGTTGATGCTGAACCCCGTGCGCAGCCGCTGGATGCGGGCCACCGCCCGTAGCTGCGCGGTGGTGAACCACAAAGCGCCGGCCCGGTCCTGATAGGGCTCGAGCAACCCGAGAGCCACGAAACGGCGGATGAGGCTCGGGTGCACCCCGGCGGCGCGCGAGAACGAGTCAAGGTCGAGCCGCACGACCGGTGGCGAGACACTGACCATGGCGTGCGTCATGAACGGCTCCTCGGATCGAACTTCGAGGTCGCGGCCAGTTCTTCGAACAACCGCTGCTCCTCCTTGGTGAGCTTGGGCGGGACCATGATCCGCGCCTCGGCGATGAGGTCTCCCGGCGTGCCACGGGGGTTCGGCAGGCCACGGCCGCGCAGGCGGAGCCGCCGTCCGCTCGACGTGCCGCGCGGGACCTTCACCTTGGCCTCACCGGTCAGCGTGTCGATGGCGACGGTCACGCCGAGCGCCGCCTCCCACGGGGCGAGCGGGAGATCGACGTGGACGTCACGCCGGTCGACGCGATACCGGGGGTGCGCGGCGATCCGCACCACGAGGTACAGGTCGCCGGGCGGGGCGCCTTCGCCGCCCTGGCCGCCCTGGCCGGCCAGCCGTATCCGCTGCCCCTCGGTGACCCCGGCCGGGATGTTGACGGTCAGGGTCCGGGTGCCGCCCGCGCCGGACAGGGTGAGGGAGCGCCGGCCGCCGCGGTAGACCTCCTCGACCGTGAGCTCGACTTCCGCCTCCTGGTCGGCGCCTGGCACCGGGCCGCCCCAGCCGCGCCGCCCGCCGCGGGAGAAGAACCCGCCGAGCAGATCGTCGATGTCGAAGTCGTCACCAACGCCCGGGCCGTACCACACGCGCTCGCCGTCCGCACCCGGCTGAGGGCCGCCGCGCCCGGCACGCGCCCCGCCGCCGCCCGCGCCCGCGCGGGCCCGCGCCCACGTCTGCGCGTCCACGCCCTCGGGCACCCGGCGGAAGTCGGGCCCGAACGCGTCGTACCGCCGGCGGGTGTCGGGATCCGACAGCACGTCGTAGGCCTCGGCGATCTCCTTGAATCGCTCCTCAGCGGCCGGGTCCTTGTTGACGTCGGGATGGTAGGTGCGGGCGAGCTTGCGGTAGGCCCGCTGGATCTCGTCCTGGTCGGCCGACCTCGATACGCCCAGGACCTCGTAAAAGTCGTCAGCCATCAGTCCGATCCTGTGGGAGGCGTCGGCGGTGCGGCCACGACCACCGCCGCCGGGCGCAACTGGTGCTCGCCGTCACCGTATCCGGGCCGCACGACGCGGACGACGGTCCCGGCCGGGGCGCCGGGATCGGCTACCGTGGCGACGGCTTCGTGGCGGGCCGGGTCGAACTTCGCGCCCAGGTCGTCACGGCGCGGGAACCCGAGCCTGGCGAGCACGGCGATCGCCTGATCTCGTACCGCACGGACACCTTCGGTGAGGGCGCCGTCCGCGTCGCCCGCGTGCTGAAGCGCGAGGTCGAGGTTGTCGATCACGGGCAGCCACTCGGCCGCTACCCGCGCCCGTTCCTCGGCGCGCCGCTGCTCTATTTCCCTGGCCGTGCGCTTGCGCAGATTGTCGAGGTCGGCGAGCGCCCGCCGCCAGGCGTCGTCGAGGCGCGCCACTTCCGCCCGCAACTCGGCCACGGCCGCCGCGGCTTCGGCCGCCGCGGCTTCGGCGGCGGCCGCGGTGGCTGCGTCCGTGCCGTTCCTCACGCCCGGGGTACGGACCGCGGCGTTGCCCGTGTCACCGGCCCTGTCCGCGACCTGCCCGGCGCCCGGCGGCGTCGGCGTGCCCGCGGAGCCGGCCGGGGAGCCGGCCGCGGAGCCGGCTGGGGAGCCGGGCGCGGAGCCGGACGCGGAGCCGGCCGTGGAACCGGCCGCCGGGCCGGGTGCACGGCCATACTGGTCTGCCATACCGCCTCACTCGGTGGTGAACTCGGCGTCGATGACGTCGTCATCCCCCGTACTCCCGCCGCTATCGGGCGCCGGCCCGCCGCCACCTGAACCCCCGGCGGGAGCCGCGCTCAGGCCGTGGTAGACCTGCTGCAACTCGGAGGTGAGGGACCGCAGACGCGCGAGCGGCGCCTCCTCCTTGATCGCCTGGCGGGCGTCCGCGACCAGCATCTCGGCCCGCGCCTTCTCGTGCACGGGTGCCGCGCCGCCGAGTTCGCTCAGCCGCCGCTCCACCTGGTAGGCGACGCTGTCGAGCTCGTTGCGGGCATCGATCATCTCGCGTAGCCGCTGGTCCTCGCTCCGGTGCCGCTCGGCATCGGCGACCATCCGCTCCACCTCGGCGGTGTCGAGGTTGGAGCTTTCGCTGATCGTGATGCGCTGCTCCGCGCCGGTGTCCTTGTCGCGGGCGGAGACGTTCAGGATGCCGTTGGCGTCGACGTCGAAGGTCACCTCGACCTGCGGAACGCCGCGCGGCGCGGGCCGGATGTTCTCCAGCCGGAACCGGCCGAGGACCCGGTTGTCCGCGGCGCGCTCCCGCTCGCCCTGCAGGACCACGACGTCGACGGCGGACTGGTTGTCCTCGGCGGTGCTGAACACCTCGGTCCGCCGCGCCGGGATCGTCGTGTTGCGCTCGATGACCTTGGTCATCACGCCGCCGAGGGTCTCCACGCCGAGCGACAGCGGTGTCACGTCGAGCAGCACCACATCCTTCATCTCGCCCTTGAGGACCGCGGCCTGGACCGCGGCGCCGAGCGCGACGACCTCGTCCGGGTTGACGGTCATGTTCGGGTCCTTGCCGCCCGTCAGCCGGCGCACGAGCTGCTGCACGGCAGGCATCCGGGTGGCCCCGCCGACGAGGATCACCTCGTCGATGTCGTTCGCGGTGAGCTTGGCGTCCGCCATCACCTGCTGGACCGGCCCCAGGCAGCGCTCGACAAGGTCCGCCGTGAGCTGCTCGAACTTGGACCGCATGAGCGTCATGTTCAGGTGCTTGGGACCGTTCGCGTCCGCGGTGATGAAGGGCAGGTTGAGCTGCGTCTGGGTGACGGAGGAAAGCTCCACCTTGGCCTTCTCCGCCGCCTCGAAGAGGCGCTGCAGGGCCTGCGGATCGCGGCGGAGGTCGATGCCCTCCTGGCGCTGGAACTCGTCGGCGAGGAAGTCGACGATGCGCCGGTCGAAGTCGTCGCCGCCCAGGTGCGTGTCGCCCGCGGTCGCGCGCACCTCGATCACCCCGTCACCGACGTCGAGCAGGCTGACGTCGAACGTGCCGCCGCCCAGGTCGAACACGAGAACCGTCTCGTTGTTCTTCTTGTCCAGGCCGTAGGCGAGGGCCGCCGCGGTCGGCTCGTTGATGATCCGCAAAACCTCGAGCCCGGCGATCTTCCCCGCGTCCTTGGTCGCCTGGCGCTGCGCGTCGTTGAAGTAGGCCGGCACCGTGACCACCGCCTCGGTGACGCGCTCGCCAAGGTACTTCGAGGCGTCTTCCGCGAGCTTGCGCAGCACCAGTGCCGAGATCTCCTCCGGCGCGTAAAGCTTGTCTCTGATCTTGAACCTGGCCATGCCGTCCGGCCCCGCGACGACGTCGAACGACACGGCGTTCAGCTCGCTGGACACCTCGTCGAAGCGCCGCCCGATGAACCGCTTCGCCGAGTAGATCGTTCCCTTCGGGTTCAGGATGGCCTGGCGCCGGGCCAACTGGCCCACCAGCCGCTCGCCCTGTTCGGTGAACGCCACCACCGACGGCGTGGTCCGGGACCCCTCGGCGTTCGGGATGACCGTGGGCTGGCCGTTCTCCACCGCCGCGATCACCGAGTTCGTGGTACCAAGATCGATGCCGACTGCCTTCGCCATCAGTTCCTCCTGTCGGGCTGTCCAGCTCATTAAGCCGGCGGAGCGTGCAGGCCGGCGGAGCATGCGTATGCGCCGCCCGGCTGGCCCGGCTGCGTAGCATGCACCGGGACCGCCGGGAGGCGGGCCCCGCGGTGAAGCCGCGGTCTCGATATTGCGGGGCCCGGCCGGCCCCGGTATCACTTCGGCCCGAGCCGGTACAGCCGGTCATGCGACTGCAAATACCCACACCGGACGGGTCTTATTGGCCCGCGGCCCACTGAACCATCCAGATTGTCGTTCATCTCGCCAGTTATGATCAGCTCCCGGCCGGCGCCAGCGCATGAGTCCTCCGCGCTCCCGGGCAGCGCTCAGCACCGACCCTCGCCGCTCGCGCGCGTTCCCACATCCTCAGATCGGGTAGTTCTGTGCCCGTGCCCCAGGCCCGCCGCGTTCTGTGCACGGCGCGGCCGGAGGGAGCGGCGCACGCCCGCCGGCCTGCTGTTGCTCCAGTCCGCTCCCGGGCACAAGAACGATCCATCACGGCTGCGCGGCGTGGCACCCGCCTGCCGTATGCGGGCGGGCACCCGTCCGCGGTCACGCCCGCGGTGACCACAGGCTCTCCAGGTTGATCACCACAGCCTCCTGGCTGTTCCTCGCGATGACCACGACGGCCTCCTCGGCGCCCGGGTTCTCCTCGCGGTGGGGCACCTGCGGCGGGACGAAGACGTAGTCGCCCGGTCCTGTCCGCAGCCGGATCTCGCGGTCTCCCTCGGCGAAGACGAACTCCGGCCGGCCCGACACCACGTAGATCGCGGTCTCGACGTGGCCGTGATGGTGGTCGCCGGAAGTCGTGCCGGGTGCCACGTGCGTCTGGCCCATCCAGATGTTGCTCGAACCCGCCGTCTTGCCGGAAATGGCTTCCAGGCGCCGCATCCCGGCGGTCTGCGCGGTGTCGCCGCTCACCTCGCTGCGGCGGATGCGCACGAGCGGCCGGTGCCACAGATCGTCGGTCACGACAAGCCTCCAAACGGCTTGGCTGCCGAACGCGGCGCGGTCCCGGCCGCGCGGCACTTGCCTTGCCGCCTATTGTCGCAGCTCGGGCTCTCGCCGCGCGGGACTCCTGACCTGTGCCCGCGGGTCAGGGGCGCGCGGTCTAAAGTGACGGGAGTGCGGCACACGGAACCTGGACGCGACGCGCTGTCGGCAGGGGGCTCGATGACGGCTGCATCACCCGCCGGGGCACTGGTCATCTTCGGTATCAGCGGAGACCTGGCCCGCAAGATGACCTTCCACGCGCTCTACCGCCTCGACCTGACCGGGCGGCTCGACTGCCCGGTCGTCGGCGTCGCCGTGGACGACTGGTCCGACGACGACCTGCGCCGGCACGCCCGCACGGCCATCGATGCCGCCGCGGCCGCGGACGGCGAAAAGGTCGACACCGAGGCCGCCGACCGGCTGGCCCGCCGCCTGACCTACGTGCCGGGGGAGTTCAACGATCCGGCGACCTACGACCGGCTGCGCCAGCGGCTGGAAGGACGGGCCAACCCGGTCTTCTACCTGGAGATCCCCCCTCCGCTTTTCGCACAGGTGGTGACCGCGCTCGGCCGGGCGGGCCTGACGACGGGCGCGCGGGTGGTGGTCGAGAAGCCGTTCGGGCACGACCTGGCCTCGGCCAGGCAGCTCAACGGTGAACTGCACGCGGTGCTCACCGAGGAGCAGATCCTGCGGATCGACCACTTTCTCGGCAAGCAGCCGGTGCTCGACATCCAGTTCCTGCGCTTCGCGAACTCCCTCCTCGAGCCGGTCTGGAGCCGTGGGCACATCGCAGCGGTCCAGGTCACCATGGCCGAGGACTTCGGCGTCGAGGACCGAGGCCGCTTCTACGACGGCGTCGGCGCGCTGCGCGATGTCGTGCAGAACCACCTGATGCAGGTGCTCTCCCTGATCGCCATGGACGCGCCGGTCGGTTCCGGTGCCGACGCCCTGCACGACAAGCAGGCCGAGGTCTTCCGCGCGATGCCGGACGCCGATCCCGCCCACTACGTCCGCGGCCAGTACGACGGATACCGCGACGTGCCAGGCGTGGCGCCGTCGTCGGAAACGGAGACCTATGCGGCGCTGCGGCTGGAGATCGACAACTGGCGCTGGGCCGGCGTGCCGATCTTCATCCGCGCGGGCAAGGCGCTGGCCGGGCGGGTCACCGAGGTGCGGGTCATCTTCAAACGGCCGCCGCGCCTCGCCTTCCTCGGCGAGCCGACCCACCCGGACCCGACCCAGGTGGTGCTCAAAATCGACCCGGAGCCGGGCATGCGGATCGTGCTGCTGTCCAAGGGGCCGGACGGCATGTCCGCCCGGAGCGTGAACCTGGACCTCTCCTTCGCGGCCGAACTCGGCAGGCCGGCCGAGCCGTACGAGCGGCTGCTGCACGATGCGCTGATCGGCGATCGCTCCCTGTTCACGCGCGAGGACAGCGTCGAGGAGACCTGGCGGATATTGCAGCCGCTGCTCGACAACCCGCCACCCCCGCACCCCTACCCGCGCGGCTCGTGGGGGCCCGACGAAGCCCGGCAGCTGGTCCGGGGCCACGAAATGTGGCTCTCGCCCTGGCTGGTCCCGCCACCGGGTCACCCGTGATGGATCAGTAAGGGGCACCGGGGAAAGATTCCATTGAGCGGACCGAGAGGAGACGGCGATGGCGCCCGCGTCAATGCAGCTAGGTATGGTCGGGCTCGGGCGGATGGGCGGGAACATCGTCCGCCGCCTGTTGCGGGCCGGCCACGAATGTGTGGTCTACGACCGGACCCCGGCCGTCACGAATGCCCTTGCCGACGAGGGAGCGACCGGCGCGGCGTCCATCGCGGAATTCGTGTCGAAGCTGCGGGCGCCCAGGGCGGCGTGGGTGATGGTGCCCGCCGGTGACATTACCGAGCGAACCATCCAGTCGGTGGCCGCTGAAATGTCCGCTGGGGACATTATCATCGACGGAGGCAACTCTTACTACCGCGACGATATCCGGCGCGCCAGGGAACTCGCCGAGCGCGGTATCAGGCTGCTCGACTGCGGCACGAGCGGCGGCGTCTGGGGGCTTGAGCGGGGTTATTGCCTGATGCTTGGCGGCGATGAGGACGCGGTAAAGCACCTGGACCCTATTTTCGCCGCACTCGCACCCGGCATGGGCGCCGCCGAGCGCACGCCCGGCAGGACCGGCGAGCCCGAGCCTTGTGAGCAGGGCTATCTGCATTGCGGTCCCAATGGTGCCGGGCATTTCGTCAAAATGGTGCACAACGGCATCGAATACGGCATGATGGCGTCGATCGCCGAGGGCCTGAACGTACTGCACAATGCGAACGCGGGCAAGCGGCAGTCGGTGGGCGACGCGGAGACCGCGCCGCTGGAGAATCCCGAGTTCTACCAGTTCGACATCGACACGACGTCGGTCGCCGAGGTGTGGCGCCGCGGCAGCGTCATCGGCTCCTGGCTGCTCGACCTGACCGCGATCGCCCTGTACGAGTCGCCCAGTCTGGACGACTACTCCGGGCGGGTATCGGATTCCGGCGAGGGGCGCTGGACCTCGATCGCCGCGATCGACGAGGGGGTGCCGACGCCGGTGCTCACGTCTGCCCTGCACTCGCGGCTCTTCTCCCGCCGCCTGGACGAGTTCGCGGCCAAGGCGCTCTCCGCGATGCGCAAGGAGTTCGGCGGGCACGAAGAGAAGAAGGACTAACCGGGGACTCAGCCGGCCGCTGAACCGCCCGGCCCGCCGCGACGTGTCAGTGGGCGCACCATCACTCATCGTCCTGGCACGGGGTCCACGACACGCTGCCCGGTGACCGATCCCACTCGCGGCACCGGTGTCTGCACCCCTTCTGCGCAGGGGCGCCTGCGAGGGGAATCGAAGCGGCGGCCCGTACGATGGCGGCGGATGCGACAATCTGCCGATGAACGCCGAACGCACAGTGCCCCAGCTAAACGTCCAGGTCCAACTCTCGGTACGGAACGGCCGGTCTGCCGTGGATTTCTACAAAACTGCCTTCGGCGCGGCCGAGGTTTACCGCTTTGGCGGGACTGATGATCTCGAAGAGGTGGTCGCGCAGCTTGCGGTGGGCAACTCGCTGTTCTGGGTCGAGGACGAGTCCCCGCCGAACGGGAATTTCAGCCCCCAGACCGTAGGCGGGGCAACGGCGAGAATGCTGCTGATCGTGGATGACCCGGGTTCCGTTGTGGAGCGGGCAGTGGCCGCCGGTGCTGCACTGGTCAGCCCGGTGAGCCCGGAGCATGGCTGGCTGCTGGGCCGGATCGATGATCCCTTTGGCCATCGGTGGGAGATCGCGAAGCCGCTCGGTGACTGGCCACCTCAACCAGCCAGCAGCACAGCCAGCCCGCCGGACTCGTGAGTATGACACGCTGATGCGGATGCCTCTTCGTCCCGAGCTAGCGGCGATGCTCGGTAGCTGGCTGCCATCCCAGCCGCGGCCAAAAATCGCTGGCGCGGCCGGGCGGATCATGGTTGGGTCCTCGATATGCGCGGATTCGGCGACCCAGCGTTCTTCGGCGATCGTTACGCGCACGAGTACGACCAGACGGACGTCCTCGATCCTGCGCCGGCCGTCGAGTTCCTGGCCGGGCTCGTTCCGGACGGCGGGCGGGTCCTAGAACTCGCTGTCGGTACGGGCCGGGTAGCGATACCACTCGCCGAGCGTGGCATCGGCGTTGAAGGCGTCGAAGGCTCGGCGGCGATGGTCGAGCAGATGCGCGCGAAGCCCGGCGGCGCGTCGATCCCGACGACCATCGGTGACATGGCCGACGTGGCGGTGACGGGCCGTTTTCAGCTTGCTTACCTCGTGTTCAACACGTTGTTCAACCTGCCAAGCCAGGAGCGTCAGGTCGACTGCTTCCGCAACGTCGCCAAGGTCCTCGACCCGGGCGGGCTGTTCGTCATCGAGTGCTTCATCCAGGACCTGACCGAGTTCAACCGCGACCAGCGGGTCGCAACCCGCGCGCTGACCGAGGACTCGGTGCACATGGAGTTCCTGACCCACGACCCGGTAGCGCAGGCAGTTACCTATCAGCGTGTGACCTTCGACGGGCAGGGCACCACGCTGCGGCCGCTACGGCTGCGGTACTGCTGGCCGAGTGAGCTGGATCTGATGGCCCAGCTGGCCGGCCTGCGGCTGCGGGAGCGCTACAACGACTGGGACCGCAGCCCGTTCACCGCAGCAAGCCACAGCCACATCTCGGTATACGAGCGGGTCTAACATTCCTCCCCCGCCGACGGTGATTGTGGCGGATCTCTCCGCCCGGCTCGGCACCGAGTCAACCGACTGGAAGAACGTAACCGATATTTGTCGGTCTGTGGCAGTGGAGATGGTGCAATGACTACCGCCCTCAAGTTCCGCAATGTTAGCGCGTCCCCGGACGACCCAGTGGAGAGCTGGTGTTACCGTCCTCGCTATCTGCACATCCGGCGGCAGCGCTTTATGAGGACGGATTGGCAACGATCGATGAGCACGGCGTAGACCGTTTCGCCGTCATGGGTGAGTCGATTCAGCGATCCACCGTTATCCAGCCGTCGTTCCTGCTCACTGAGCGTGACTGCCGACGAAGCGCGGGATTCGTCAGTAGCCTAGCCTGACACCGTGGCGCGGATCATTATCAAGGACGAGGCTGGTACCACCCTGGCCACGATCCACCGCCCCGACATTCTGGACCTCGGAGCCAAGATCCGTCTCGCTGACGGGACCGACCGGTTCGTGCTGCGCGAGGAACTGCGGATCGATCCCGCCATGGGGACCGAGGCTCAAACGGTCGTAATCGGCAAGCTCGGCAAGCCTGTGAGTGCCACTGCAGGCCGAAGCCCCAGGCGCATCCCGATCAACCTCGGGCACTGCGATGGCTGGACGCTGCAAAGGGTGTCGGCCACTGCCTACACGTTCGTCCGGTGCCTGGACGACGCAGAGGCAAGCGCGATCGAAGAAGCCGCCAACTTCTGCCGCAAGTACGTCACCAACCCGCCACACGGCCTGCTCCGCTCCTCGTACCGTGCCTGGCAGCAGGCATACAAGGTGGTCTCCGAAGAGGTGCACGGCACACCCGATATAGCCGACTACCTACAAGGCGCCTTCGTCGGGTGGCTCCTGGTCTGGAGCCTGGTGCGAGACCAGAGCAAGCACGACACCCGGACAGGATTCGGGAAGGACAGCGACGAGTACACGCAACTCATCGCAGCCACCAACAGGGCTTACGACGAATCCCTCGCCTATTGCATCGTAGAAGCCACGCGAAACGCCGTGACGCACCGGGAGATGCCGCCGCTGCGCCTTCACCGGAACCGCCAGCTCGACCGGGGGACGGGCCAGGGAATCGTCAAAGTCGTGGAGCGTGTTTAGCCTGGTGAGATGGCCAGTAGCTGGAGTGCGCGGGCGGGGTTCT